>JBGCES010000976.1:0-1647 GCA_045106545.1 Saprospiraceae bacterium | reverse complement strand
TTCTTATTTAAGTCAATTCGACGGCTACTATTTTTCGGGTGATGGCGGTTATAAAGATGCTGATGGTTATGTTTATATCACGGGTCGCATTGACGATATTATTAATGTAGCAGGACATCGTCTTTCTACTGCGGAAATGGAAGAAGTCGTTGCAGCGCACGGGGCAGTGGCGGAGTGCTGTGTCATCGGTGTGGCAGATGAGTTGAAAGGACAAATCCCGATTGGCTTTTATGTATTGAAATCGGGTGTTGATTTATCCAAAAATTTAATCGAAGCCGAATTAATTCAAATGGTACGCCATCGGATTGGGCCAGTAGCGGCATTTAAACGCGCGGTTGCCGTAGAGCGATTACCGAAGACCCGTTCGGGTAAAATTTTACGCAAAGTGATGCGCGCCATTGCCGATCAACGCCCGTTTAATCCGCCTTCGACGATTGAGGATGTAGGGGTTTTGGGGGAGATGGAAATGGTGATGAAAAAGGAGCGGATTGGGAAGTTTTAAAATAATGTAAAATGTAAAATGTAAAACCGTAAAATTTAAAATGAAAAAGTTGAGCGACATTCACTTTTAACATTCCTAATCTTTATTCATCGAATTGCGCAGGACACTTATCGAGTGTAATTGATTTGATGTAATTTTTCCTCTATCATGGGTTTATTCTTAAACGATTTAAACCACAATATTCCATGAAAAATACCGAAAAATTATACGAGTCCTTTGGCGAATTACTGTACGTCATGGCGATGGCAGACGGCGAAATTCAGTCGAGCGAATTGCAAGTAGTAAAAGCAAAATTAGCTAGTCATCCGTGGGGAAAAGATATAGCATGGTCATTCAATTATGAAGTAAAAAAGCAGCGTGATGTGGAGTTATTATACGACCGCGTTATTGCTTACTGCGAAGAGCATGGGCCCGATGCGGAATACGCTTTTTTGTTGGAAACCTTGGAGGAAGTGGCTACGGCGAATCAAGGCGTAGAAGCAAGTGAGCAAGCAGTGATGGATGGATTTAAACGCGATTTGATTCAGCGATTTAAAGCGGACTTGGAAAAGATTCAATTATGATTGATAAAATGAAAGTTGGTAGAATATTGAGGAATCTGTTGATAATCAGTGTTTTATCAACTTTTGTATTTTGTACGATTTCGTTTTTGTCGATTGTAGTGCAATTACATCCCATTGCTGAACGATTAAGCCCTGAATTAGAAATTGGTTATCCGTATTCCTATTATCGAGAGTTTTATTTAAGAGGAGGTCAAGTTAATTTTAGTTGGGACGCTAAGTGCTTTTTAATTGATTTTGGACTAGTTTGGGGACTTATTTTTCTGATTTTTGTGCTTAAGGATAAAATTTTTAGTTTAAAAATATCCTAAAAGAAAAAACTATCAAGTGCTGGGAAAGCACTTGATAGTTCTAAATTGTAATACCACCAAATCCTTACCTCACCAATACAATTTTCTCTACCTGACTGGTATCAGCTGTTTTAAAGACACTATAGTATAATCCTGGTTGTAAATCACTTAAATCAACGTTTAGCTGATGAACTCCAGCGGTCTGATTTACGGGTGCAACCAGTATTTTTACCAACTGCCCATTTGTATTGTACAAATTGACAATACAAATATGGACGTTCAGATTGAACTACAA
>JBGCES010000975.1:0-4587 GCA_045106545.1 Saprospiraceae bacterium | reverse complement strand
TGGGGAGTTGCCGAATGACGTAGAATGGCTAGGACAAATGGTAGAAAATATCTGCTACGGGAATGCCAAACAGTATTTTAATTTCTGAAAATGGTGACAGCAAACTGTTCTTTTGATGGACTAAATTTTTCAAATATCGTTCATTTTGCACATTAAAGAGTTGGAAGCGACTTATTGCTTTGGACTCTTTTTTCATTTAAAAATCATTATCTTTCGGTCAGTTTTTTATTAAAATTCATCTTATGTCTGGTTCGTCTACTAACAACAAATTTGCTCAATTTATTCGCGCTAGTGGGCCAGGATGGATTCAAGCAGCGGTAACCTTAGGCGGCGGTACGCTAGTTGGGGCTTTATATCTGGGCGTAATTGGAGGTTATCAGTTTTTATGGTTGCAACCACTTGCCATGATTTGTGGTGTAATTATGTTATCGGCATTGAGTTACATTACCTTAAGTAAGGAAAAAGTAGAAGATCGTCCCTTTCGATTAGCCAAGCGACATGTTTCGCCAGTACTGGCGTGGGGTTGGTTGATTGCTACGGTAATTGCCAATGTGGTTTTTTGTTCCTCCCAATTCGCGCTGGGAACGGATGCCGTACAAGGAAATCTAGGAGGCACAGGAATTAATCCTTTTCTGATTACTACCGCATTTTTTATTGTAGCTGTAATCTTAATTTGGCTCTTTTCGGGTGAGGGCAAAGCGGCGCGTTATATCGACTATTTTATCAAATTTTTAGTTGCCCTAATTGTCTTGGCATTTATGGGTGTCGTTGCTGTTTTGATGCTAAACGGCGCGGTCAATTGGTCGGCATTATTTACGGGAATGATTCCAGATTTTTCGGCATTATTTAAACCTACTGCCACTTATGCAGAAAGTATAGCCGCAGCAGGATCGTACGCCCCTTTTTGGGAAAATTATATTATTGATAATCAACGTAATATCATTATTGGGGCATTTGGCACTGCCGTCGGGATCAACATGACTTTCCTTCTACCCTACTCTTTAATGAAAAAAGGTTGGACGAAAAAAGAACGGAAATTTGCGCGGTACGATTTGATTTTAGGCTTATTGATTCCTTTTATTTTAGGCGCATCTTGTTTAATCATCTCTACCGCTTCGCAATTTCATGCGCAGAAAAATAGTATCGTTAGCGAACTCGCTTATCATCAAGTTTTAGATACTCGATTAAGTGCAGAGTATGCCGATTTTTCTGCTTTCGATTCCAATCGAAAAGCAGAATTGCGGCAAGCTGTACCTACTGCCGATAAAGACTTAGCTACGATGCTAGCCAAACGCAATGCCAATGATTTGGCAAATGCATTAACGCCATTTCTTGGACGTTATTCGCAACTCATCTTTGGCATTGGCATCTTAGCAATGGCGCTGAGTACCATGTTAGTACACATGATGATGAACGGTTACGCCATCAGCGAAGCTTTTAATCGACCAGGCTGGCGACCACTATTTTTAGTCGGGGCATTGATTCCAGCTTTGAGTGGTTTATTTTCACCGATATTGTGGACAGGTACGGTAAAAACGGCATTGGTTGTCCCCGCTTCCGTTATTGCTACTACCCTACTTCCGATTGCATATTTGATATTTTTATTATTAATAAATTCAAAAAAAGCGTTGGGAACGGAATTACCTATCCGACGGACTTTAGTTAATACGTTGATGATTATTGCGACCGCAATTGCTACTTTTGCTTCTATTTGGGCGTTATGGGGAAAATTTCAAAGCGCGAATCCTTATAATTACTGGTTTGGATTAACAGGCTTGATTTTATTACCAATTTTAGCCCTTATTGGGATGATAGGTTTTTGGCAACGAGAAAGCGTATAATTCCATTCATTTTATCATTCATTCATTGTACTTATGAAAAACTTCGCCATCATCGGTAGCGGTACAATCGCACATTTTCACGCGCAAGCGATTAATGCGCTACCAAACGCAACCTTATGTGCGATATATGGTCGCAATCAGGAAAAGACTAAACAGTTGGCGCAAACGTTTGGGATTGGCGCGTATTATGATCTAGATAAATTATTGAGTGATGATAGAATTGATATTGTAACCATTGCCACACCTTCGGGTGTACATTTAGAGCCAACACTCGCCGCTGCACGTGCGGGTAAGCACATTATTTGCGAAAAGCCATTAGAGGTCACCACCGAACGGATTGAGCAAATGATTGCTGTTTGTGCAGAAAATAAAGTCACTTTAGCGGGTATTTTCAATCGTCGGTTTAATCCAGCAGTGACTGCGCTAAAGCAGGCGGTTGATAGTGGTCGATTTGGTACGTTAACGCTCTGCGATGCTTACGTCAAATGGTATCGTACGCAAGAGTATTATGATTCGGGCGCGTGGCGTGGAACATGGACATTGGACGGGGGCGGCGCGTTAATGAATCAATCGATTCATACGATCGATCAGCTATTATACCTAGCAGGAGATATAAAAAGATTATCTGCCTCGACGGCATGTTTAATCCACGAAGGAATTGAAGTAGAGGATACCGCAGTAGCTATTTTAGAATTTAAAAATGGGGCGAGAGGTGTGATTCAAGGCTCAACAGCCTGTTGGTCAAGCGATGGGCATCCCGCTGAGATACAAATTTGCGGAAGCGATGGTTCTGTATTTATGACCGACGAAACTTTCCGTGTATGGGACTTTCGCGATAAGCAACCAATTGATGAAGAGGTACGTACCAATCTTATGCAGAAAGGCGATAAAGGACTCGGAGCGAATGATCCAAAAGCGATAAATTTTATTGGTCATCAACGTAATTTTGCCGATGTAGTACAAGCCATTGAAAACGGGGAACAGCCACTGGTTACAGGGCAAGAGGCGTTGCGTGCCGTGCGCGTGATTCGAGCGATTTACGAAAGTGCTGCCGATAATGGTAAGTGGATTGAATTGAACAACGAATAATATGATAAAATTAAGTGGCTTTACGGATGAAGCAGCCAATGATTTGGCGGGACAAATTCGGGCAACGCAAGAATTGGGTTGGGAATACCTTTCACTCCGAATGATTGATGGCGTTAGTATTCACGATTTGTCGGAACGTAGGTTTGATGAGGTTTGCCAGCAATTGGCTGAAGCTAATCTTAAAGTTGCCGAATTTGGAACACTGATCGGTAGTTGGTCGAAAACCATTGATTCTGATTGGCAAATTACGTTGGATGAAGTCAGCCGTTGTATTCCACGAATGCAGCGGTTGGGCGTAAAGTATGCGCGGGTGATGTCCTACGCGCAATGTGGGTGGGGAGCCGATCAAAATGAAACCGAGCGATTTCGACGGTTGCGTGAAATCACGCAGCGATTTGCCGATGCAGGCTTGCAGGCAGTACACGAAAACTGTATGAATTGGGGTGGTTTTTCTGCCGATCATACTTTGCGCTTATTGGAAGAAGTTCCCGATTTGAAATTAGTTTTCGATACGGGCAATCCCGTTTTTCAACGGGATCGTTCAAAACCTGCACCCGCTCCGTGGCAAAATGCGTTAGATTTTTATAAAAAAGTAAAACATGCTGTGGTTCATATTCATATTAAAGACGGCATCATGAAGAATGAAACGGGCGAGCCGACTTACACCTTTGCAGGTGAAGGACAGGCGCATTTAGCGGAAATTTTATCCGAATTAAAAGAAGATAATTATCAAGGATTTCTAGTCATCGAACCACATATCAGTAAAGTTTTTCACCTCAATGATAAGGAGGTTGATCCGATGCGAGATTACAAATTATTCGTTGAATATGGGCAACGTTTTGAGCAATTGCTTAAACAAGCCTAATATTAAGAAAATTCATACCATACATTTTGCAGCGTCAAAAATGGATGAATACTACCCAATTCTGATTCTTCCAATAAAGTTATTTTGAAAATGAAGCGTTTTTTATCCGTCGTTGCTACAGCTTCATTTATATCAAGCCAATTATTTAATAATTCTCCCATCTGAGTCGCCATATTATCATGATATGACATGACGGGACGGAAGGCAATCGGACGTTGGCTAATGATTTCTTCATTAGTAGTTGGATCTTGTGCTAAGACAAACCCATATTGAATCTCAATTTTTATGAGTGGTTGCGTATTATTTGAACTCGTCCAACCTGCTAATAGCTCGTCAAATAAGTTAGTCAGTGCGGTTTCGACATCTGCTCCAAAAATAGGTAAGGATTCGTTATGTACTATCTCCGCAAAGCGTAGTTTGTTAAAACGGACTTCAGGAGATCGAAACACAAAATCGGGACGAGTCGGCGATTCGATTAAACCAATATTGCGTTGTACTGCCGCCCCACTAATTGCATTGCGATAAGTCATAATATTCAAATCACTAAAGCGAATTTTATGCTGAACAGCTTGGAAAGCTAACACCTCCTCTTCATAATGATAAATACACTCATCGCCTTGTGGTTCAGCGCGTAGTTCAAACGCTCGATTTAGATAATTATCGGTATCTACCCACGAAATCTGAGGGAACTGAACGTTTGGACCAATCTGCTCCACCGCTTTCAAAATCAAATTTTTATAGTAAGGTCGATTTTCAATCCATTGAATAGAAAATCGTACTTCATAAGGATAA
>JBGCES010000974.1:0-3796 GCA_045106545.1 Saprospiraceae bacterium | reverse complement strand
GTTGCTGGCGGAGCTGTATTGGTACGATAAAGTGCATAGTTATGTTCTCTACGGGTTGCACGTCGTTTTCCAGTCGCACCACTTTCACTTTCACTATCTATATTATATACTCCACTTTCGCTTGCACTTTCTACCAGCGTCCAATGGGTATTGACAGCGTCTCCGGTAGCGGACATGGTGACCGACTGATTACTTGCTACCGCAGCGGTTAAGAATTCATCTGTTTCTACATTTTGAAATCTAAGCGTTACCCCTACTGGAATTTCATTTTGTACCAGAGGGACAAGTTTCCAATTACTTCTATCATCTGTGTCTGGGGCTTCAGCATGGGTTACCGTTCCATCTACTTCCTGATACATAAATCTTCCCGTCGTCCTTGACCCAAATCTGTAGGTGTCTGTCGTTGCGTCATAAGATATTGTCCACGTTTTATCAGTATCGGTTGCTGGTGCAGCTTTAGTCGTACTTACAACTACATAAGGGCCTGCTGGACCACCTGCACCTGGTGCGCGTAAAATCCCTAAAATTTCACTATCTATATTATAATACGCTCCACTTTCTACCAATTTAAAATGTGTGTTTGGGTTGTCCCCTGTATTTGACATCGTAACCGCAGTTGTACTGGTAGCGGCACCGGTTAAGAATTCCCCTGTGGCAACATTTTGCAATCTAAAAATATCATCAGAAGGTAGTACGCCCTGTGCGGTCAAGGCCAGTGAAAAAAGCGTAAAACAGCAAACCAAAAAGTAGTTAAGGTCAAAGATTTTCATATTGTAAAAATTTCATATTTTTAAAACTTATGTAAAAAAACTACAGTTTGCTGTCATAAGTATCCTGTACTGTACTATGCTGTTTTTGAAATTTTATTTTGCTGAAAATTCGGTGATCAAGTTTTTCTTTTGCGAAACGGTAAAGAAATCTGTTTTTTAAATGCAGAAAAACAATAAAGTCATAAAACTTTTGAAGTTTAGTAAACGTAAACGACGAACTCAATTTTATGTATTCCTAACCATAAAACCCTTTAGTCATTTCCTCCATTACCCAGTTGGTGCGGGCAGCACTTACGCCCGTGCTCGGGCAGTTACCTTTACCTAATATATCGTCCACAATCGTTTGAATTAGCGGCTGTTGAATGTGTTTCGGTAAATTAAAAGTGTACTTCTTTTTTCTTTTGCGGTTGGATGTTTCTAAGGTGATTTCGGGTGCACCAAAAAATGAAATACTCAATTTTCCTTCGCTCCCAATGATGGTCAATTCATCTTTTTCGGCTTTTTCCGCCACCGAAAAACACCAACTTCCAATGCCTGAAATACCATTTTGAAAAGTAAAATGCCCATTCACCGTATCCGCAGCGGGATACAAGCCCGCTTGATTGGTGGCACTTCCACTTACGGTTGCAATCGGACCGAAAACGTAATCTAAATAATCCAACTGGTGAGCTGCTAGATCAAAGAAATAACCGCCACCAGAAAGCTCGGGATCAACCCGCCAATTTTGCGGCATGGAGTCAACAATATTGGCAATAACATCGGGTTTATTGGTTTGATACAATTCAATTTTTACTAAGCGGATATCACCGATAATACGGGATTCGATCAGCTCTTTTAATTTTAAAAAATTAGGTAACCTACGACGATAATACGCTACATATAGCGGCACATTCGCCTTTTCGCAAGCCGCTATCATGTGTTGACATTCTGCGAATGACCGCGCCATGGGTTTTTCTACGTAAACGGGTTTACCTGCTCGTGCTGCTTTTTCGGTTAGTTCCGCGTGGGCGTAGGGCGGAGTGGCAATGTAGATAGCGTTTACCTCTTCATCATTAATTAAATGTTCTGCCTGATCGTACCACTTTGGAACGCCATGTCTTTCCGCATAATCCTTGGCTTTTGCACCATTTCTACGCATGACCGCTACTACCTCCGAGTTTTCGATGAGTTGCATAGCAGGCGCACTTTTTACTTCGCAAACGTCTCCTACTCCGAGGATGCCCCATTTGACGGTGTTTCCTTTAATTGCTTTTTTCATATTGAGCGTATTCTTTTTTTTAATTTAAAAAGAGCGATTCTCTCTTGTTAACAGGAGAGAATGCTCATCAAATATTAAAATGTGCAAATTGTATTGTTTTCAAACGATAAATTTCGAAGGAAGTAGAAAACTTAATGTTAGTGTCATCAACTTTAGACTTTAACAAGCTGAAACGAAGCGGGAAGCTCCACCCCAGCGAGGCATTGTTCGGATTAGCGTTTCCTACTCTGCCCGAACTTTATTCCTTAAGTTGACGACATTCAGCAGAAAACTCCCTCCGAAACATCGTACAAGATTATTTTTGGTGGATAGTTCCACGTATCAGATAACTCAGAGGTATCCGATACGTAAGTCAACCATAACCTTAGTTTTTACTCCACAAATTCAGGATTTTTAGTTTGTGGGATTGGGGCATCTGTTTCTTTCCACCACTTCTTTAGCAGTTTTAACATTTCGTCTTTTTTTGCAGTGTTAATCCCTGCAAGATTTTTTCTTTCTTCTATGTCATTAGACAAATTATATAATTCAACGCCATCATCTTCAAAATAATAATGGAGCTTCCAATCGCCTTTTCTGATTACAGAACCAGGACGTGTTCTAAATAAGGAATCACGCGTTTCGTTGTCCTGCACATTATATGCTTGTAGATAAATGGGGAAATGCCAAAATAGCGGACGCTCAGAAGTTTGTTGTTCTTCCTCCAAAACGGGTGATAAGTTGTTTCCGTCAGTAGGTAGAATATTCTGATTAATTCCAGCGTAATTTAATACGGTTGGAAAAATATCCAGATTTGTTATGGGAATATCACTTTTGATATTTGGTCTGATTTTACTATTTAAAACGAAGAAAAAAGGTACTCGAATTCCACCTTCATAATAACTTCCTTTACCTGCTCTTAATGGTTTTTGCTTGGTGATGCCGTACAAGCCTCCATTGTCTGAAGTAAAAATGATTAGCGTGTTATTAAAAACCTTTCTTTCTTTTAGTTTCGCAATTAACAATCCGATATTTTTATCTAAATTATCTACCATAGAAGCATATTCGGGATTTCCCTGACCATTCGAAGCGGGCTTTTTTTCATATTTCGCCAAGAGGCTCTTTACTGGCATGATTGGCACATGAACCGCATAAGGCGAATAGTTCAGAAAAAATGGTTGTCGCACCGTATCCACGAATTCGATAGCTTTCTCCATGATTAAATCCGTGAGATACTCATCTTGTACGCCGTCAATGTGGACGTTTTGGTAGGGCGGAACATAACTCTTCGGCAAACCATTATGACCGCCTCCAATATTTACATCAAAACCATATTCTAAAGGATTATTGCTTAAATGCCACTTCCCAGCATGACAGGTAGCATATCCATTTTCATGTAAAACCTCTGGTAAAATAGTATGCTTTGGTGATAACGTATGCGTATTTTTTGTCGGAATTAGTTTTCTATCTTCAGATTTTCCTCGTGTTGAAGGACTCACTGTATAAACCCCGTGGCGTTGTGCCCATTGCCCTGTCATTAAATTAGCTCTACTAGGCGCACAATTAGAGGCAGATGCATACCCATTTGTAAATACCATGCCTAAACTAGATAGGTAATCTATATTTGGGGTTTCATAATATTTGCTCCCCATAAAACCAACATCTTTCCACCCCATATCATCAACATTTATAATGATGATATTAGATCTGGTATTTTTCTTTTGCTTAGATTGATGGTTACATGAACTTAGCAATACTAAGAAAATAACATAGGTAGTGAATAGTAATCGCA
>JBGCES010000973.1:0-3818 GCA_045106545.1 Saprospiraceae bacterium | reverse complement strand
CAGCGCGGGATAGAGCAGCTTAAAACAATATCGGTCAGGTAGCATTCTTTTATTAAATCATGCTACATAAAAGGGCAGCCGCTTTATGTTACGTGCTGCCCTTCCAGTTTTTTACAGGACGATTTCTTGTCGTAGGCTGGCTGATTTCTTTACTGCTAAGGTGATATTTAATGCCTGTACACCATCTTCTAAGGTACAATTAGGCGTTTCTCCATGCTTTACTAGCGCTACAAAATCCTCCATTTCGCCCATAAACATGGTGTTTCGCTCAAAATCCATGTCAGGTTTTAATTCCTTGATCACTTCTCCTTGCTTTCCGTAAATTGTTGCCGCACCATCCGCGTTGTCCCAAGCAATTTTACCATCATCACCAATAATTAATAAATTATGCTGCGGCGGGCGTTCGACGTAATCCAAATAAACGGAAGCCAATGCGCCTGATTGGAAACGCAAATTTGCGAAAGCGACATCTTCTGTTTCAATTTGTAAATTAGAACGGCTACTCGTCATGCCATAAACGCTTTCTACTTCTCCCAACAACATCCGTAAATAATCAAACGGATGACAAAGCGTCAAGACGACACCGCCACCTAAATCTGCTCTCGCAGAATAACTTTCTTTATAATCTTCCCACGGATGCCAAGCGGGTAGATACTCGCCCCAATGTACATGTGCTGATTGGACGGTTCCGATTTTCCCAGCATTAATCAAATCGCGAATTTGCCGCAAAATCGGATGATAACGAAATTGAAAACCGACTTGTACGCGCGCGTTTTTTACTTTTACTAATTCAGTAAATTCCGCCACACCTTCCGCATGATGCGAAATCGGTTTTTCTAAAAAAACGTGACAACCCGCTTCCACCGCTTGCTTCGCTAAAGGTAAATGTAATGCCGTCGGATTACAAATCAAAACGGCATCAGGTTGATGTTTGAGCGCACTCGTCAAATCTGATTCGACTTGATACGGAGGTAAATCATCGGTTGGTAAGGCACAGCGACCACGAGTTACGGCGATGAATCCTGTTTCGCCGAGGGCAGCTAAATTCTTTAAATGACGGCGACCGATAGAGCCAAGTCCGACAATGACGTATTTTTTCAAAATGAAAATAGATTGAATTGGAACACGGATTGAAGGGATCAAACGGATTTACACAGATCTTTTAATCTGCGCTAATCCGTTAAATCCTGTTTGATCTGTGTTCCAATTTAAGTTTATATAGTAATTGGTTCTGTGAGGTATTCGCGGCAAATATCGGCAATTGCTACCGCCGAAGTCCCTTCGTTTTGGATAGGTTTTAAACTTTTGACAAAGTCCATATCCAATTCGCTATAAACGGGTTTGTCTAATGCGGAAGCGACTAGTAGAACAGAAGAAAAGCGAGTGACCATTGCGGCGCAGTTAGCGATTATCTCATTCGTATTACCTGAGGTATAAATAATACTACCGGGAGCGTATTTTTCAAATTCGCGTACGGCGCGTTCCTGATTTTCGTTGGGATGAGTTTTAAACAAAAGCGGTTTGCCGAGTTCTTCCGCGACTTGTTTGGCGGTTAAAATTGACTTTTTACGGTTTTCATAAACGAAAGTTTCGCGGTTGGCAGAAGTGGCGGCGAGGACGTAATCGCGGTGTGGAAAATCGTTCTCACGATACTTTAAAACGTCATCAAAATTAGGCATACCCGTTACGGCAATGCGCTCGCTCGGAATACCTTTTTTGACAAAAAAATCGGCGAAACCCTCGGAGGCAACACAAAATTTTTCGTACGCTAACGACATGCCCGTCATAGAAGTATTCGCGAGATAATGGGGTAAATGAAAGGTTTTTACGAGTTTGGTAATCCAATTGTCAGGCACCATCATGCCTTCTTGTACCAAGACAATTTTTTTATTGCGAATGTTTTTTTGGACAATTAAATCCGAACAAGTTACCACCAAATCGTAGTCGTGACCCTCGCCCCGATAATCCATTTGTAAACCTTTTTCGCGAATAAAGTTTTCGGTATCGCGTTTGAAATTACCCGCCAAGATCGAGGAGTCAATCAGACCATTCCGTGCCGCCCAATCCTGTTCGCCGTCACCGTAATAAGCTGTAAAATATTGGTCGTATTCGAGTAGGTTTTGCGCCACTTGATACATCATGGTCGTCTGATTCATGGTGCCGCAAATGAAGAGAATTTTTTTTCGGTGAGCCGTCATGTGTCGGATGTGTGCTTGTCGGTTACAATAGATAGTTTGTTCCTAAAAAACACAGTGGAGCAGCTTTTAGTTGAACCAAATTAATTTTTGACAAAACCGTTATCAATTTCTACTTTCCAACCCGCATTTTCTGCCATAATGGTGATTACTTCCAACATTTGATTGCCTTGTTTTACCGCCGCGTCTATCAGTTCACTTTCTTCCGCTTGTTTACGGATATAATTTTTGGCTTTATCGTTGAGTTGTGTGAGGTCGCTTTCGCTAAAAGAGTTGAACGTGCCTTCGGTGAGATCGTAATAATCGACATCGTGATCGATAGCGATGATTTGTGGCTGAGGGAGGTTTTTAATTTGAATCAACTTTTGTTCAGGAAAGGAAGTGATGGTCATATTTTCCAAGTCGTAACCGACGGAGACCGTAGCTTTTACGCGCAATAACGCCTTTTTCCGAAAGGGACTTAAATCATAACTATAATAGTCTTTGTAATCATAAACATCGGAAAAATAACCTTCCACGGTGACTAGTTTCGCTACCGTTTTTATCTTTTCTAATAACACTTGCGATTGCTCCGTCACGACGCGCTCTTGCCACGAGTAATACCAGCGCGTAGCAAAGAATCCAAAAAGGACGGCGAGCAAAAGTGCAAGTAGTAGAATCGTTTTTTTCATATTAATAAATTGATTCACACAGGCTTGAGACGCTGTGCGCGCACAAGTGCGATTTGAATTGGAACAAGGATTGAACAGGATTAGAATGATTGGCGCAGATTAAGATTTTTAAATCTGTGTAAATCCGTTAGATCTTATTTGATCCGTGTTCCAATTCTATTCTATTTTGGCTGATAAATCATGTCGCAAGTTTTTATAATCCTTTAAAACTGCTTTTACTGAACCGACCGACAGCGGCGATTCAATCAATAGTGGTAGTCGATTACCATCATCGCTCACCCAAATTTTTACTTGGTCATCTGCTTTAAAAACATCGCCTACGATCACTTGTGGACTGACCACTTGCGTATTAAAACTGCCTAATCCTTTGATTTTTTTATCCGCTTCCGCACCTAGATAGCGCATTTGTAGCGGATGCGTTTCTTTATCCATAAACACTTTAATCGGAATCGCTTTGGCTTGTTCCAGTTCGACATATTCCAAGTTACGCGTAAAATAGACAATCGACAAAATATCGTGCATACAATCGTCCAGTTCAATCTCGTGATATTCTTTAATGGTTTCTTTGCTGCGTCCACGTTCTGCAATCGCCTGACGATTCAATTGGTCAAATTGAACGCGGTCATAAACCGTATAACCGCCTTCACGTACATCGCGCAGCGAGAGGGTAGGAAGTAGGGATTCTTTATCGACGTAGGTATCGTAATAGTCGCGTACTTTGAAGAACCACTCGTAGGATTTATACGTTTTACCGACTACAGAAAGGTGGTATTGATTGTCTTTTTCAGCAACCTTGAATATGGCTTCGCCCGCTGGAATCCAGATAAAGTTAAGGTTGTAATAAAGTTTATAAGTGACCTCTTCGCCTACTTGAAAAGCATCGTTTTCCATCGCACAAGCATCAGCGAAAGCGGGCGGATTGACTGGCGGAGCAACTCGCGGAAATGCATTG
>JBGCES010000972.1:0-31943 GCA_045106545.1 Saprospiraceae bacterium | reverse complement strand
ATGGAACGGAGCAAATCGAAGTAAACGTCACCCGTTTGGGGGCGAGAAAATGTCAGTTCGATTTGGTCAATAATAGCACGAAGTTTTTCGTCTTGGCGCAAGTGGGAGAGGGCAGCGGTTGGAATATTCATGTTGAAATGTAAAATAACTTGTGCCGCAGTATTGCGGCATAAAACGCAAAATTTAAAATGTAAAAGTGCCCGAACGGCATTGGCAATTACACCCATCAAAGTTAGGTCTAATTTTTGGGTTATCTAGTTTTAATCATTTCCATAAAAACGAATTTTTAATGGCGACTAAAACGGCAAAGCGGAAGCAAAAAAAAGGAGTACAAAAAAATGCGAAAGTTGTAGCCACAAAGCAATTTGTGTATCAACTGAATCGTAAGCAGCGGCTGTTGATGGCTACTTTTTTTGGATTGCTGGCGATGTTGCTGTACGCGCCGAGTGTACAATATGATTTCGTGTACGATGATGATGCGGTGATCGTGAAAAATAAATTTGTTCAGCAGGGTTTTGCTGGCTTGGATGATATTTGGACGACGACTTACTTCAAGGGCTATCGCGAACGCATCAATGCGCGGGCGTATCGTCCAGTGCCCTTGACTGCCTTAGCCCTTGAATATCAGGCGTTTGGATTGAATGCGCAAGTTCATCACGCGACAAATATTCTCTTCTATGGCTTGACGGGCTTCTTTATTTTTCTCTTCTTGGCGATGTTGCTGCGTGAGCATCATATCATTTTGCCGATCATGGTCGCCCTGTTTTTCGTCGTTCATCCGTTGCACATTGAAGTCGTCGCCAATATCAAAAGTCGGGATGAGTTATTGGCGTTTTTAAATTATATCATCGCTTTTTGGTTGCTGCTGAAATATGTGGATAGCAAGAAAGTGTTGACCTTCGCAGCGGCGATTTTCTTCTTTTCGATTGCGTTGTTTTCAAAAGAATCGGCGATTACGACGCTGGCAGTAATTCCATTGGGATTGTACTTTTTTAGAGATTTAAAATGGCAACAAATTGCAAAATATACCGCGCCTTTTTTCGGAGCGACGATTATTTTCTTGATTATTCGCTCGGCAATTGTCGGTGGTTTGAATGCGGGAGTGACCTTGACTCCGTTGGATAATTCGTTATTGGCGGCAGACGGATTTGCGCAGCGGTCGGCTTCGAATATTTTGGTGTTGGGCTATTATTGGTTTAAGACTTTTCTGCCGCATCCGCTACTGAGTGATTATTCATACGTGACGATTCCGTTAGTGAATTGGGATGAGTGGAAAGTGTATTTATCGCTCTTGACTTATATTGGTTTGACGATAGCTGCAGTGCGTGGCTTTTTCAAAAAACAACCTTACGCCTATGCGATCTTATACTATTTTGCTACGATTTCTTTGTTCACTTCCTTAGTTGTGACCAACGTGAGTGCTTACAATGATCGGTTTCAATATAACGCGGTTTTGGGTGTTTGTTTATTAATGGGTTTGACGATTTATTTATTGGTAAAACCTAAAAGAGAAGGGGAGAAGTGGCAATTAAGTATAGCAGATTTTATGAAAAAAAATGTGCTACCGTTAGGTCTAGTTGCGGTACTCGCTGGTTTAGCTATTTTTAAAATTGTCGATCATTTACCCGTTTGGGAAAATCGCGATACGCTCTTTGCACACGATATTGTTTATTCGCCGAATAACGCGCGGATGCACAAGAATTACGGCGGTGCGATTGCGCGTCAAGCTCTAGCCGCAAAGGATGCCACGGAGAAAACTCGTTTGGCAAACGAAGCGATTAAAGAACTAGAACACGCACTCGGTTTGTACAATCGTATTCCGACGGGACATGTGCATTTAGGTAATATGTATTTTATTTTGCGCGATTACGATCAGGCAGAGCAGTCGTTTAGAACGGCATTGACGATGGACTCGAATAATCATTACGCGCAAGCGAATTTGGCAAATATCATTTATCGGCGCGGCGAATACGCACAAGTCGTGCAGATGTTGGAAGGCTTGAATAAGCGGAATTTTTCTAAGAATGATTACTACTTATTGTCGTTGGCGTACGAGAAGCAAGGGAATAATAAACAGGCGGAGTATTATCGGAAGTATAGTGGGAGGTAATATTTAATTTAAACACATAGACACATAAGTAGCTGGTAGTGTTTAAGTTTGTAGTTGCAATCTATCCACAGAGAGCGATTTACACTATTTTTATTATTAAAAAAGATAGGTGGGTTTACTTGATAAAAAACAGGATAACTAATTGATTGTCAGTGTTCTATGTGTCTATATGTTTCCAAAGATATCCGTCCACTTTCCTACCATCGTCACTTCCTGTGCGTTGCGTTTTAATATCTTTAAAAACTCCATTCGCTCCATATCTTCTGCACCCAAACTTGCTAAATGATCGGTATGTTGTTGGCAATCAATGAGCCAATAATCTAATTGCTGCAATTGTCTGACCAATGAAATAAAGCCGAATTTAGAAGCATTTGCCGCTTTCATAAACATAGACTCGCCAAAGAAGCATTTGCCTAATGAAATACCGTACAGTCCACCCACTAATTCCTCTCCTTGCCATACTTCCACAGAATGCGCATAACCCAATTCGTGTAATTTGCAATAGGCTTCCAACATTTCATCGGTGATCCAAGTACCGCCACCGCCGCGTTTTCGTCGCGTTTGCTGACAAGCAGAAATGACGTCCCGAAAGTGGGTATCGTACGTCACTTGATATTTATTTTGATTGAAATAAGGGCGCATACTCTTGGCGACTTTCAACTTATCGGGATAGAGTACAAAACGCGGGTCGGGCGACCACCAAAGGATGGGATCGTTGGGGTTAAACCAAGGAAAAATACCGTTTTCGTACGCGACTAATAACCTTTCGGGCGAGAGATCGCCACCGATCGCTAGAACGCCATCTTCGTTGGCTAATTCGGGATGGGGAAAGGCTAATGAACGTTCAGAAAGGTAAAAAACGGGCATTTTGGTAACTAATAACGGTTAATGCGTAACGAGTAATAGTATAACATCTGTTCGTTACGAGGGAATTTGAGTTAATGAAAAATTAGCAGTGACTATGGAACAAGAATCAATTTATTGAGTCAAATAAGATACAAAGAACGGATTAATAAAATTAGTAATTGTTTTAAATTTTCTCTCGTAAGTATTTAGGCACTTGAAATCGCGGACCGTGTGCGGCTTCCAATTCTGCACACTTAGCAATAAAGTGATCTTTACCGTAGCTATGTATAAATTGGATTACACCGCCGTGAAAAGCAGGAAACCCCCAACCAAAAACGCTACCCAAATTAGCTTCGGCGTCAGTTTTAATAATTTTTTCTTGTAAACACCAGCCTGCTTCGATGACCTGTGCAAATAACAAGCGTTCTTTTATATTTTCAATATCGTAATCCGTCTGAGTGATAGGAAAATGCTTCGTTAGATCCTCCCACAATTGCTTTTGCTCGTCAACTTGTTCGTAGAAACCACCATCTCTAGTACGTCCAGTACGCCCTAATTCATCCAGCATTTTATCCAAAACTTTTACTGCTGGATGCTGCAAATACGATTTTCCATAGTGTTCAGCCGCTTGACGCTCGTACTTCAAAATAAGCGGTAAAGTCAAATCATCTGCGATTTCCAATGCACCTTTAGGCATCCCAATATGACGACCTAGATTTTCAATTAAGGCGGGTGTATAACCTTCCTGTAGCATCGTAATTCCTTCCAGTACATAAGTGTTTTGTACGCGGGCAGCATAGAATCCCCATCTATCTTTTACTAAAATAGGTGTCTTTCTGATAGCACGGACAAAGTCGAAAGCGCGAGCAATGGTTTCTTCGGAAGTCTGTTTACCATTGATAATTTCCACTAGCGGGACACTTTCGGCGGGATGAAAAAAGTGCAGTCCGATATAATTTTCGGGACGTAAATGGGCTTCCGCCAAACGAGTAATCGGAATAGAAACGGTATTACTGGCGATAAACGAATATTCGTCCATAAATTCCTCTGCTTCACGAGTCACTTTTTGCTTGACCATTCGATTCTCAAAAACGGCTTCGATTACAATATCGCAGGTCTCGAAATCTTGTGCATTTTCAGTCGTTTGAATGCGTTTGAGCATCTCGCGCTTTTCCGTTAAGGTGATTTCATGGCGATCTACTCGCTCGCGCAGTTTACCTTTTACAAATCCCTTTCCGCGCTCTGCAATTAATTTAGACACATCTTTTAAAATAACCTCCATTCCGTTGTTGAGACATGACATCGCTATACCTGAACCCATTAAACCAGCACCAATAATTCCGATTTTTTTAGGTCGAAATTTACCAAATCCACGGGGACGATTTTGTCCATTTTTTATCGCATTATAATCAAACCAAAAGGTTTTGATCATATTTTTTGCTACTTTTCCACGGACTAAATTGGTATAATAGCGTCTTTCAATTCGCAGAGCGGTGTCAAAATCAACTTTGGAACCTTCGGCAAGTACGTTTAAAATTGCCTGATACGCGGGATAATTATTATGAGTTATTTTAGATAGCTCGGCAGCTTTTTTGCGAATCATTAATGCAACATCCCGTTTAGAAGCTGTTCCGTATGGAATTTTTTCTTCTGTAATATCCCACGGGCGACGACCTTCACGATGTTCGAGTAGCCACTCCTTCGCTTTGTCCATCATTTCCTTTTCGGTCGATACAATCTCATCGATCAATCCGACCTCCAAGGCTTCTTGCGGAGAGTGGCGATGCCCTTCTGTTAAAATTTTGTAGGCTTTTTCGATACCTAATAACCACATCAAGCGAATGATACCGCCACCAGCTGGAATCATTCCCAGTTTGATTTCACGGAGTCCTACTTTCAATTTGGGTTTATCCAACGCAATGCGGTGATGACAGGCTAACGCCAATTCAAATCCTGCTCCTAGTGCCGTTCCGTTGATTGCCGCCACCACGGGTACTCCTGGTACTTCTAAAGAGCGAAAAACTTTTTGAATTGATTCCGAAAATTTATAAATTTCTTCGGCATCCTCCGCTTGATATAGATATTCTAAATCACCACCTTCCAGAAAAGTCTGTTTCGCGGAAGTGATGATTACTCCCCGCAAAGAACGTCTTAACTTCTCCTGTTGTAGATGCTCTACAATTGGAATTAACGCTTCTACAATCTTGTGGTTGATCACATTGTCACGCCGATCTTCCATATCAAAAATCAGCGTGACAATGTTATCTGTATCCTTACGGTAACGAATCATAATTTGACGAGTAACTATTAACGTGTAACTGTTAACGAACAGCGACTACCAACTAAAAACTAAAAACTCTTCTATACCATACTTTCGGGCTTGACCCATTCGTCGAATTGTTCTGCGGTAAGCAAACCTAGTTCAATTGCTGTTTGCTTCAACGTTTTGTCTTCTGCGTAAGCTTTTTTAGCAATTTTAGCAGCGTTATCGTAGCCAATTTTAGTATTTAAAGCCGTTACTAACATCAAGGAATTATTTAGATTTTCTTTGATGCGGTTGTAATTCGGCTCAATACCAGCGGCGCAGTTTTCATTAAAAGACGCACAAGCTTGACCGATTAGACGAGCAGAATTTAAGAAATTGAAAATCATCATGGGTTTGAAGACATTCAATTCAAAATGCCCGGTCATACCGCCGATGTTGATGGCTACGTCATTACCGCAAACTTGCGCCATTGCCATGGTCAATGCTTCTGATTGTGTCGGGTTGACTTTCCCAGGCATAATCGACGAACCTGGCTCGTTGGCGGGAATAATCAGTTCGCCAATTCCACAACGCGGACCAGAAGCTAGCATCCGAATATCGTTACCAATTTTCATCAATGAAACGGCAACCGTTTTTAACGCGCCATGCGCTTCCACGATGGCATCATGTGCTGCTAATCCTTCAAACTTATTCTCTCCAGTTATGAATGGTAAGCCCGTTAATTCAGCAATTTTTGCTGCTACAGTTTCTGCGTAACCTGCTGGTGTATTCAAACCCGTTCCTACTGCTGTTCCGCCCAGCGCTAATTCAGACAAGTGTACTAAGGTGTTTTTAATTGCCCGAATCCCGTGATCTAATTGCGAAACATAACCCGATAGTTCCTGTCCAACCGTGACGGGAGTCGCATCCATGAAGTGAGTACGCCCGATTTTCACTACATCCGAAAATTTTTCAGATTTCTCTTTTAACGTATCACGCAATGCTTCAATCCCTGGAATTGTAATTTCAACCAACGCTTTATACGCTGAAATATGCATCGCTGTTGGGAAAGTATCATTCGAGGACTGCGATTTATTCACATCATCATTCGGGTGCAATACTTTTTTCACATCCGTCAATTGACCGCCGCTTTTTACGTGTGCACGATTCGCTACGACTTCGTTCACATTCATATTACTTTGCGTACCAGATCCTGTTTGCCAAACGACTAATGGAAATTGATCGTCTAACTCTCCTGCTAAAATTTCATCACAAACTGCCGCAATCTTTGCTGCATTTTCGCTCGCTAAAACGCCTAATTCGCTATTAGTTAGCGCAGCTGCTTTTTTCAAAATAGCAAAAGCGCGAATCACCTCGATGGGCATACGGTCGCCCGTATTGATTTGAAAGTTTTGAGTAGAACGCTGAGTTTGCGCACCCCAATATTTATCAGCAGGCACATCTACGTAACCGATACTATCTTTTTCTTTGCGGAATTCCATATTTATTTAGTGGTTAGAAGTTAGAGATTTAGAAGTTAGTAATTAGATAAAATTGACCTAGAACCTTGTTTTAACATCTAATAGCGAAGTGTTCCAATTGCTAACGTCTTTGCTAATTAAATAGCGGACGTAAAGGTAAAGTTTTATGATAAATACAAAAAGGTAATAATTCTCACTTGTAAGCATTTTACCGCTTCTCTAACTAAACAAAAGGGGTAGTAACGTGTTAAGGTTTTCAAAACATCCAATTTTATTAAAAAATTAAAAACCAAGCTTATGGCTTTTGAACTTCCGGATTTACCTTACGACTTTGCGGCATTAGAACCACATATTGATGCGCGTACTATGGAAATCCACCACGATAAACACCACGCGGGATACACTAAGAAATTAAATGCTGCTATTGCAGGAACTGAACTCGAAGGAAAGAGTATCAAAGATATATTAGCGAATGTGTCTAAGCATTCATTAGGTGTACGAAATAATGGTGGTGGCTTTTTCAACCATGCTTTATTTTGGGAAGTGATGTCACCAGATGGTGGTGGCGTACCTGCAGAGAGATTAAATATTCACAAAGCGATTATGCGTGATTTTGGCTCTTTTGACACGTTCAAAGATAAGTTCAAAAAGGCAGCTGGTACTCGTTTTGGTTCAGGTTGGGCATGGTTATGTGTAGATGAAAATGACCGATTGTTCATTACCTCTACTGCCAATCAAGATAATCCATTGATGGATGTCGTGCAAGCAAAAGGAACACCGATTTTAGGCTTAGACGTATGGGAACATGCTTACTATCTGAATTACCAAAACAAACGTCCTGATTACGTAGAGGCATTTTTTAACGTGATCAACTGGAAAGAAGTATCTAAGCGTTTTAATGATGCAAACGATGGTGCTTCTGATTTTTCATAAAAAATCAATTGCGATTTGATGAATCATCAAATATTACCATGTTTTAAACATAGGACATCCCGAACTTTGGTAGAACATACATAATACATAGGATTTCGGAGATGGCAGCACGAGACCTGTAAAGCGGCACGGAACTAGATTTTCGGTGCCGCTTTCCTGTTTTTGGTAGTAAATATTGGTAATACCTAAAGCTCAATTGATATGATTGCGAGAGCATGACGAATTCCGGGAATAAACTTACCTAATTCACTGAAAATTATTCCTAAGCTAGTATTGCAATGCTGGAGAATGGTAATAAATAAACTATGTTAGCGACTAGTTGACGGTCAAGCTTTTTATCTAAGCGCTCTAAGTAAGATTGAAGATAAGAAGTGGATATGATGTAGTAGGGTAGGGGCTTATGCTCGTTTGGTGTTCTGGATGATTCTTTGGTTTTTGTAATGTGCTGCTTAGCACAAAACCTCTTGCGTTTTGAGTGTGTGAGCATACTCAAAGATCCGCAAGAGGTTTTTTTTAAACCATCCCAAAATTTGGAATGATCCCTGTTTATTTTACTTCGCTGGTAGTAGATTACTGTTTAGCTTTTCAAGTATGATTAAATACCTAACTTAGCTTTAACCATTGCACCAACATCCTGTGCTTCATCAGCATACAATAATACTCCAGAACTAGAATCAAAGATAAATTGCATGCCGTTTTCTTTAGCAACGTCAGCAATAGCTGTATTGACCCGCTCTAGAATTGGTGATAATAAAGTTTCACGTTTCTGTGAAATTTGGGTCACCATATCTTGCTCAAACTTAGCAATCTTTTCCTGTTCAGCTTGTAATTTAGCACCTTCCTCTTCTTGTTGTTTAGGAGCTAATTCACCTTTTGCTACTCGTTCTTGTACCGCTTGGTAGTTAGTTTGTAGCGTTTGTACCATTTGCTGACCTTTCTTTTGCAATTGCTTTTGCAATGCCTCTAGATTAGCGTCTGCTTGTTTTACATCGGGCATTTCTGCCAAAATCGCAGCTGAGTTTACGTAGCCAAACTTCTGCGCTTGTGCCATACTCACCATGCAAAATAGTGCGATGAATAGCCCCCCGATTTTAATGAAATTTTTCATGTTTGTTAAAAATTGATTTTTGTTAAATGTAGTTTTTTTGACGGTTGACGGTCAACGGTGGAGGATGGACAGTCAGCCAATAGTTTTACTAAAATTGCGGCGCAAAAGTAGTAATTTTTGTTGGGTAAAGGAGCAGGGATAAAAAGTAAAACTAAATAAGCAAAGTCTGCTCCATTTTACAATCTATCCTTTTTCGGTTACTAACTTATTATTTCAATCTATTAATAACATCCTCTGTCTTATCGTAGCGTTCGTTGGAAAAGATCATTCCAGTAGAACCTGCTTTATCAAAGATGAAATCGTAGCCTTTTTCATTTGCATAATCTTCAATTATGCTATAAACCCGATCTTGAATGGGTTGTACTAATTCTTGGCGGCGTTGAAATAATTCACCTTCAGGACCAAATTTAGACTTTTGCATATCGCGTACTTTCTTCTCCCGCGCCATAATTTCTTCTTCGCGTTGCTGACGAGCATCTTCACTCAATAGGACTTGTTCTGCTTGGTATTTGTTGTAAAGACCTTTGATTTGATCGTATTCTTGTGCGATATCCTGTCGCCATTTTGCAGCTTGCTTATCCAATGTTTGTTGAGCAGCAGTATAGTCGTTTAAGCTACTTAAGATAGAACCAACATCGACGTAGGCAATCCGCTGTGCATTGGCAGTGAATCCTAGTAAGCAAACAAAGGCAAGTAATGCAAATGTTTTAGTCATAGCTTTTTTCAATTTTTGTGCATTCATATTTTTAAATTCAAATTGTGATATGGTGTGCCTGTGAAAAGGTCAATTGTATGAATAGGATGTTGCAATTCGACAATTTCATAATCGTACAATCTATTAATTTGACTGGTCGAGGTAGCTGGAGTCACACCAATGATTACAAGCTACTTTCGCTACAAAGGTAATAACCTCTTGAATACTAACGAATTATCGAATGGATCTGTTTTTAAGTTTTTACTTGGTTTAACTAATGTTTAACGGCGGCGTTAATGCAGATTTAACAGAAATGTCCACTTTATTCTATTGGTCAGAGTTTTAACATATTCTTATAGTGAATTAGAGCATGTTTTTCGTTTAAAAAATACGAGAATAATTGTTTTGGTAATACTAACAGATAGGAACAAGTAGAGTATTTGGGCGTTTGATATAAGTAAAACTCTGATCCTTTGAAAAATCTCGTGAAGGAGTCAGCCCAAAATGCTCTCAACGCTATTCTGCGGTCGCTTTTTCAAATCATTTACAACGTGCTAAAGAACGTAAACTTTAAACACATCAGATTATGACTATTAGAAAAATTGTTTTTTATCTACTCACTTTAATTGCTTTCACCTTTTGGAATTGTAATGCGGTGAATAAGCTTAATTTTTTTTCGGTAGAAGATGATATTAATTTAGGGAAGCAGGTTAGTCAAGAAATTGAAAGTAACTCGTCTCAGTATCCATTACTACCTGAAGCCGGAAACGAACAAGCTTATCGTTATATACGTGGATTGAAAGATAAAATTTTGCGAACTGGTAAAGTAAAATACCAAAATGAATTTGCGTGGCAAGTAAAGATTATCAAAGACGATAAAACCTTGAATGCTTTTTGTACGCCTGGTGGATATATTTATGTTTATACAGGGTTGATCAAATATTTAGATTCAGAAGATCAACTGGCGGGCGTGATGGGACATGAAATTGCCCATGCTGCTTTGCGTCATTCTACGCGGCAAATGACGAAGTTGTACGGCGCACAGATTTTACTTTCTATTGCCACAGGAAAAGCCGATCCTGGTATGATTTCGCAAATTGCACTTGGATTAGCATCACTAAAATTTAGTCGTTCGCATGAAACTGAAGCAGATAATAATTCTGTGGCTTATTTATGTCCAACTTCTTACAACGCTGCTGGCGCGGCGGGATTCTTTGAAAAACTGCAAAGTGGGAATAGTGGAGGTGCTCGACAACCGCAATTTCTAAGTACGCACCCCGATCCAGGAAATCGAGTGGAGAATATCAATACTCAAGCCCAGCAAATGAAGTGTGGAGGTAGAAGTACGAATGCTTCTGAGTATAGCCGAATTAAACAAATATTATAAATAAAAAGAGATTGGCAGAGATAATTTAAAAAAGCTGAAATGGTAATTACTCCATTTCAGCTTTTTTAATATAAATTTCAATAATTTAAAGCAAGATAATTTTTTTCGTTCAGAAATAGAAATTATCGCCTGCGACCACCTCGTTTGCCACCGCGTCCACGGTTATTATTGCGACGGTCGTTGTTATCATCTTTGTGATTACTGCGTTTTTTACGCCGATTTGAATTCGTTAGATTATCTATAGTAGAATCTTCCCGTAATTCTAATTTTCCTTTAGAAAGAGACTTTAAATCTTCTTTAATCAGGTCATCACTAACGTAATGTTCTTGATTCCAAGTACGATAAGCCAACTTCATGTAAGAACCGATTACATCAACGAAACCGTCCTTGATTGGTCCATCTTCCATTTCAATAGCTTTCATAATCAATTTACGAACGTTGTCTCCGTAATGGCGAAAGCGTGGATCGGAAGTAGGGTAGCCGATGGGTTTGGGACGTAACATTTCATCGCCAGGTTGAGGAAGCTCTCCGCTAGGTGGCATGATATCAATATCGTATTCCGCGATTTGGAAAACGTGTTTCCATAATTTTTCACGGTAGTCCTCTACGTTACGATTTTGTGGATGCATTTGCATCATTAAATCTACTACCTTTTCTGCAAAGGCTTGTCGCAATTCAGGGTTTTCGATATTTTTCGCATGTTTGACTAACTCCTGTACGTTGCGACCATACTCAGGTATAACTAGTCGGTCGCGGTCGGAGTTATACTCCATATTTAGATTATTCATAATTCTGATTTTTTTGTTAATTGTTTCTGCGACTTTTTTTAATTGAAAAAGACAATTAGTAACTTCAATTAGAAAAATCATGCAGCAGTTCGACAATTAAACTATTTTACTCTACCGTCACCGATTTTGCTAAGTTTCTAGGTTGATCGACATTACAGCCTCTAATTACAGCAACATGATAAGATAATAGCTGTAAAGGAATAACTGACAAGAGCGGTGTAAGTGGTTCTTCTGTTGCTGGAATTTCAATGGTATAATCAGCAACTTCTTTAATTGCTGTATCTCCTTCCGTAACGATAGCAATTACGATACCTTGCCGAGCCTTTACTTCTTGAACATTACTCACGACTTTTTCATAAGCACTTTTGTTAGTAGCAATAACAATGACGGGCATATTTTCATCAATCAGTGCGATTGGGCCATGTTTCATTTCTGCTGCGGGGTAACCTTCAGCGTGAACGTAGGAAATTTCTTTTAGTTTCAGCGCTCCTTCTAGTGCTACGGGGAAACTATATCCTCGCCCTAAATACAATGCATGATCAGAGTGACTAATCTCTTGTGCGATGTATTTGATCTGTGCATCTTTATTTAATACCTCTTGAACTTTTCCGGGAATTAATTCCAATTCTGTTAACAACTGACGGAAGTAGGATTGGGAAATTGTTCCTTTGCGCTCTGCTAAACTCAGCGCCATCATCGTCAGAAGTGTTACCTGACCAGTGAATGCTTTCGTGGAGGCAACACCAATCTCGGGACCTGCATGAATATATGAACCAGCATGTGTTACTCGTGCGATGGAAGAACCTACTACATTTACTGCACCCAAAACTAGAGCACCGCGTTCTTTAGCTAACTCAATAGCGGCTAAAGTATCTGCCGTTTCACCAGACTGAGAAACTGCAATAACTACATCTTTTTCTGTAATAATTGGGTTACGGTACCGAAATTCGGAAGCGTACTCAACTTCTACTGGAACACGGGCTAAGTCTTCGAAAATATATTCGGCAATTAGCCCTGAATGCCAGGAAGTACCACAGGCGGCAATGATAAAACGGTCTGCAGCTAATACTTTATTGTAGTATTCTTCTAATCCTCCCAGTTTTACCCATCCTTCTTCTGCATTCAAACGCCCACGCATGCAATCTGCTATGGTTGTAGGTTGCTCATATATTTCTTTCAGCATGAAGTAATCGTAGCCACCTTTTTCTAGTGCTTCGATTTCCATATCCAGCTCTTGAATGAATGGCTGAGTGACTGATTTATTATTAAGCGTTTTGATGCTAATCGTTCCATCACGATTTAGAGTAGCAATTTCTCCGTCGTTAAGGTAAACAACGCGGTTGGTATGTTCAATAATCGGAGTAGCGTCAGAAGCTAGCATAAGTTCTCCATCACCAATTCCAACCACTAATGGACTTTGCTTACGTGCGCCGACAATTACATCGGGATTTTCTTTATCCATTACAACAATGGCGTAAGCCCCAACGACTTTAGTCAATGCAATTCGTACTGCTTCTTCTAGAGGAATGTTTTCGTGAGTCTGAATAGCTTCAATTAAATGAACTAGCACTTCCGTGTCAGTTTCAGTATTAAACACGTGTCCCTCTTTCTGTAGAGCCTTTTTTAGAACAGCGTAATTTTCAATAATACCATTATGTACCAACACTAAACGACTATTACCCGATGTATGTGGATGAGCATTGGTATCATCGGGTTTCCCGTGAGTTGCCCAGCGAGTGTGCCCAATTCCAACCGTCCCTGCTGTATTTTTTCCTTCTGTATGCGCTAAGAGCGCGCTTACTTTCCCTTTTTTCTTATAGACATTTAAATCGCCATTTAGAATTGCAACACCAGCACTATCATAGCCACGATATTCTAAACGTTGTAAGCCTTTTATTAAAATAGGGAAAGCTGATTTTTGACCGATATAAGCAACAATTCCACACATGAGTTAAGAGGGTTTTATGAGTTAAATGTAAAAAATATAGTTGTCACCTCCCTTGTAAGAATAATACTAAAACCAAGTTCGGATTATAATTCTGTGAATATAACGTTTAATTTTGTTGGTTCACTATTTTTCGCACCTTTTAGTAGCACCCGAGAAGCACGTTCATCTTCTCTGAATATTTGTACAACTAAGCGGTTATCAACTACACCGTTAATCATGTCTTGCAAATGATCCGAAATATTGAAACTGTAATAGTCAGAGTTATTCCCTTCTCCTGCCACGATTACACCTCCAAAAAGCTCTACCGTATTACCAATTGATAGTGCTAAATCATCCACATCCTGTAATTCATTTTCATCATTAAAATAACGTAAAATGACATTGGGCGGTGAGGCAAATTCTTCAGCATCTAAATCCTGAATTGGAACTTGAATCTCGGCACGATTAATAATTGCGTTTTGCAATTCTGTAATATAAGGGATTTCGATAATGCCTCGTAATCCACCTGCTCCTTGTAATAAAAACAAGCTATCACCTAATTCTTGTTTTTCAATCAGCTCCTCTACTACACTACTACTATAATCATGCTGAAAATTTAAAGCACGAACGCCATCAACTTGAAAATTAAAATTGAAAAACTGCTTTAGCGTATCAGTTGTAAAATACAGTTGCATTCCTGCTGTTGTATTCAGATCAAAACCTAAAATACCTGTATTTTCAGTGGTACTAATGACTTGAATTCCTTGTAAGTAATCAATAAATGCATTATTAGAACGAAAAGTAGAGGAGTCCTGACTAAAAAGCTCCTGTGCAAAATCATCGTTCATACGGATTCGTACTTGACGCAATTGTTGTATTGAATCTACTCTTGGATTGAATACAGGACGATCTACGAAAGGATCAAGGCTTCCTGTAAAGCTACCGATTGCAGTTGCTCCAGTTACAAAACTTTCATTTGAAAAGAAACTATTATCATTATCAATATCTTCAGTGATTCGATACACTTCAAAACCATACTCTTGGGGTTGTTGTCCATAAACTGCCACACTATCAATAGGCAACACTAAGACTACTGAATCTAAAGTAGCATTACTCAGATCCAATTGATCATCTTCCAAAAGTAACTGAGCATATAATGTAGACGTAGTTTTTCCAAAAATAGGGTCAATTAAATTTCCAATTAAGTAGTCATCTAATTGACTAGTCTCGAAAGGTGAGTAAGTCAGAATGGAATCATAAGTCTCTGTGTAGGTACGAAGTGTGATCGTATCCGTTACTTTCACGTTAACTTGATCTTCTTCGAGCAAATCTTTTCCAACCAAAGTAGGGTCGCTACATGCTGGAGTGAGTATAATAACTATACTAATATACAGTAGCATTGGAAATGCCAACAAACTTGACTTCATAAATTTTTTTGATTATTAGTTCACGCCCTAATATTGACGAAATAATAAATGTTAAACTTGAAATTGTAATATTTATTTCTCGAAGTTTCCTAGAAAAAATGTGGATTCATTTTTTCGTCAATACTAATGCAAGTGGGGAGCAAAAAATTACTATCCAAAGAGCGTGAGACTAATAAGAAGGTTGTACAGAAAATAGGAATGTAATAGGATTTGCTGGAGCGCAAATGCCTTTTTTGATAAAATAAGTCAGGAGATACTAATAGGTAGTTGGTAGTATTTAAATTTGTAGTTGCAATCGATCCATGATGAGCGACTTGCTACAATCAAACAATTTTACTAATCTACTTTAGTATCTCCTGATAAATATTTTATTCAGCCACCTCTTCTTCTTGGAGAAGGGAGTGGTAAAATTCTAAATAAGACGCTAGAAAAGTTTCTTCCGACTGATGCTCCAATACGGGTTTATCCGTTGTTGTGAGTATGGACTCAACTGAATCACTCAACGCCTCGCTACCGCGAATAATAGCATCTGAAAAATTAATTGCACCTTCGTGCAAACCAAATCCACCTTCCTTTTTGTAAGCAACTAAATCTTCTTCGCTAAGATTGTTAATTTGTGCTTTTTCAATAAAGTGGTCACCAAAAGAATCTTCTACCGTTCCATTATAAGCCGAATAAACCATCTTTGAATTTTGAAACAATGGTTCTGTTCGGTATGCATTTTTAATATACAGTGGAATTAGACTAGTCATCCAACCATGACAATGTATAATGTCTGGTGCCCAGCCGAATTTTTTAACGGTTTCAATAACACCTTTACAGAAAAAGATCATTCGTTCGGCGTTATCTTCAAAAGGTTGCCCTTTGGCATTTTCAAATACAGATTTCCGTTTGAAAAAGTCTTCGTTATCTAAGAAGTACACCTGCATACGTGCACCAGGCACGGAGGCTACTTTGATAATTAATGGAAAATCATCATCATCTACAATAATATTCATTCCAGAGAGTCGAACTACTTCATGTAAGCGGTGACGACGTTCGTTAATAGTTCCAAATCGGGGCATTAATACCCGAATTTCCATCCCTTTCTCTTGCACATGTTGAGGTAACTTACGCGCAATTTCGGAAATTTCGGAGAGCGCAGTGTAAGGTTTCATTTCCTGCGTGACTATCAGCACTTTCTTTTTACCCATAAATACAATACAATTTTAATTTCTGGTAATCTCAACAGAAGTTTTCTCTTGCCACGTAGGCGTAGTTTTCTTATTTACCAGAAAAGATTCAATGAACGAGAGCGCAAAGGTAAGGAAAAATACCCGTTTTTTCCTTATTCCACCTTGATTATTAGTGGGTTAAACAAAAACGTCTATATTTGATCTTTCGTTGAAAAAAGTTATTTTTTTATAAAAAATTGACTTTATAAAGACTTTTCTACGGTCATTTTTGTCGGTCTATCTAGCCATTCACTAACTCAGTTATTGAACTTAGAATGAAATTATTCAAAAAAGTAAGCGAACTCCGTTATCACCTAAATCAGCTCACCAACGCTAAAAAGACAATTGGATTTGTTCCGACCATGGGAGCATTACACCAAGGACATCTTTCTTTGGTAGAACGGGCAAAAGCAAAAAACGATTTCGTAGTCGTTAGTATTTTTGTCAATCCTACGCAGTTCAATGAGACAAGTGATTTAACTACTTATCCACGAACACCAGTTGAGGATATTAATAAATTAATTAAATCTAAATGTGATTTCTTATTTTATCCAACGAGTGATGATGTATATCCACCAGGCTTAGATACAAGCGTAGATGTGGATTTTGGTATTTTAGATACAGTAATGGAAGGCGAGCATCGTCCTGGGCATTTTGTTGGTGTTGCGCAAGTTGTGAAGCGGTTATTGGAAATTGTAGAACCAACTCGTTTATATCTGGGACAAAAAGATTTTCAACAGTTTACCATTATCAAGCACATGGTAAAGACTTTGAACATGGAGGTGAAAACGGTTCGTTGCCCGATCGTTCGAGAAAAGGATGGCTTGGCGATGTCCTCTCGTAATGTGCGATTAACGCCTGAACACCGTGCTGTTGCTCCACAGATTCGCCAAGTCCTTCTTTATGCGCGTGAAATGGCAGGCACTTATTCTCCTGCTGATATTAAGAAAATCTGTATCGAGCAATTAGATACTAAATTGTTACAACCAGAGTATTTTGAAATCGTTGATCGTCTTACCTTAGAACCTCTAAAGGAGCAATTTGACTTCGTTCGCTCCGCAGTAGCTTGTACTGCAATTTGGGCAGGTGATGTTCGTTTGATTGATAATATTATTCTGTTCTGATCCTTGCCATATTTCTTTAAAGAAGTTTAAATCAAATTAAAAAATAACTTAGTATAATACACGCGTGTGTTTTTTGATGTATGTACTAATAATGTGTATATGTAAGCTAATTTTTTCAAAACTTCGGTTATATTTGCGCACTCATTTAAAAGTACAACTTTTTCATACCGAACTTTGTTTCGTTTGTAATTGACTTTTAATATAATATTATTCGGATAACGTTACTTCTTTAACTACTTTTCGTCATAAAAAGTAGAAATCTAATTGTAAAACCGAATTTAATATTTTTAGAATTATGATGATTCAAATGTTTAAGTCTAAGATTCACCGCGCAACTGTAACGGAAGCGAACTTGAATTATGTAGGCAGTATTACGATTGACGAAGATTTAATGGATGCTGCTGCCTTGATAGAAGGAGAGCGCGTTCAAATTGTTAACAACAACAATGGCGAACGTTTGGAGACCTATGTTATTCGGGGTGAACGCGGTTCTGGAGTCATTTGTCTAAATGGAGCTGCTGCCCGCAAAGCGGAAGTAGGAGATTTAGTGATTATCATTTCCTATGGATATATGGATTATGATGAGGCAAAGGCATTTAAGCCTAAGGCGGTGTTTCCTGACGAAAATAACCACTTGCAATAAGTAAGCAATAGCGCTATTTTTTTAAATTATTTATTCAAGCCACCTCAAAAAAGGCGGTTAGCGAAAGATCCAATTGTGGTCTTTGCTAACCGCCTTTTTTATTGGTATTAAAAATGCAGTAAATATTTGCCTACTTTTGCGACCAAATAAGCCACAGGGATTATTATTGAAATACTTAGTCAAAAAGATACTATACATTGAAGAAACATCTGATCAACGTACTGAAATTTCTGCTATTTCTTAGCATTGGAGTAGTTATTCTGTATTTTGTTTATCAAAAACAGAATACTGCTTATATAGAAAATTGTAAACTTGAGGGTATTCCATTAGATGAATGTAGTCTGATTGATAAAATTTGGACTGACTTCACAGGAGTAAACTTCTTTTGGTTATTTTCGGTGCTTATCGCTTTTACCATTAGTAATTTAAGTCGTGCTTTGCGCTGGAATTTATTGATTCGCCCATTAGGATATCAACCCAAATCTATCAACTCCTTTTTTAGTGTGATGGTAGGTTACTTTGCTAATTTGTTTTTACCACGTGCGGGAGAATTAGTAAGAGCTGGAACGATGTCGCGTTATGAACAAATACCAGTTGAAAAGCTAATCGGTACGATTGTCGTAGGACGAATTTTTGATGTCATTAGCATTTTGACCGTTACAGCCGCTTGTTTTTTGCTAGAATATGATAAGATTTGGGCGGAAACACAACGCCTACTCGCACTCGAAGAAACGAGTGCTGGCGGTAGTGGTGGTACGACTATATTAATCATTGGGCTGATGATTATTCTTGTTCTGCTGGCATTATTATTTTTCTTCCGTAGTGTTATTTTTGAATCCAAAATTTATCACAAAGCTGTAAATATCATTAAAGGTTTTTGGCAAGGCATTCAAAGTATTCGCCAATTAGAAAAGCCTTGGCTATTTGCATTTCACAGTATCAATATTTGGTTCATGTATTTTGCGATGACCTATTTGTGCTTTTTTGCTTTTGCGCCTACCGCAAGTTTGCCTGCTATAGCTGGTCTAATTGTTTTTGTGTTTGGTGGCTGGGGAATTGTAGTTCCATCGCCTGGTGGCATGGGTACTTATCATTTTATGGTAGTTACGGCTTTAGCATTATACGGTGTCGGTGGAGATGATGCCTTTTCATTTGCCAACATTAGCTTCTTTTCCATAAATTTAGGCTGCAATGTTTTAATGGGTATTTTAGGACTGCTCCTTTTGCCTATTTTAAATAAAAATTACGTGCCTGCTCAACCTGCTACGCAGGGAGTAAGCTAGGGTGAAATGTAGCTTACCTAACGGCGATCAGCTTAAAGAAATGCTCGTTCAAATTCAATCTAAAATACAAAACTGGCAAACTGCCGCAAATACTGTCCACAATTGGCAACGATTGGAGCAGAAAGTCGTATTTACTAATGGCTGTTTTGATTTACTACATTATGGGCATTTACACTATTTAGCGGAAGCGCGATCATTAGGAGATCGTTTAGTTATTGGTTTAAATGCTACGGAGTCTGTCCGTAGATTGAAAGGAAAACATCGCCCGATTCATGATGTACAGACCCGACGTATGATGTTAGCGGCGTTAATATTTGTAGATTTAGTCGTAGAGTTTTCGGAAGATACTCCGTTTGAACTTATCAAGTTGATTCAGCCCAACCTTTTAGTAAAAGGTGGTGACTATCAAATTGAAAATATCGTTGGTGCGGACATAGTAACCGCAAACGGCGGGATAGTCAAAACGCTCCCTTTTATTAAAGGCTATTCCACGACTAAAATTGAAGAGAAAATAAAAAAACAATACTAATATTCATGGCTACGGTAAAAGACCTTACGCGATTTTTGGAATCTATTGCTCCGCCGAGCTATCAGGAAAGCTATGACAATTCAGGTCTAATTGTCGGTGATCCAAATATGGAAATCACAGGCGTAGTTACTTGTTTAGATTCGACGGAAGCAGTGTTGGACGAAGCACTAGAACTAGGTTGTAATGTAGTAGTGGCGCATCATCCGATTGTTTTTAAGGGACTAAAACGTTTTACAGGAAAATCTTATGTAGAGCGAGTCGTGATGAAAGCCATAAAGCATGATATTGCCATTTATGCGATTCATACTAATTTGGATAATGTCTATCATCAGGGCGTAAACGCTCGATTTGCGCAGCAACTGGGATTAAACAATACACGTATTTTAGCACCTAAAGCAAATCTGAAAAAGATGATCACATTTGCGCCCGACACGCATATTCATGTGGTAAGACAGGCGTTGTTTGCAGCTGGCGCAGGTACGATTGGGAATGCTCAGCAAATAAGTCATGCGTCTTTAGGAGTAGGAACAAATCAAGAAAGTAGTGGTATTGCCGAAGTGAAATTAGAAATTATTTTTGCAGCAGCGCAACAAGGTCAGATTATTAATGCATTACAGCAAGCGCATCCCGCAACGCGTGTTCCTTACGAAATTAGTACAATTGAAAATACAAATCAATTAATTGGTTCGGGAATGATTGGTGAGTTAGAAACAGCGATTTCTGCTGCTGATTTTTTACAACAGCTTAAAGAAAAGATGCAGACCGGTTGTATCAAACACACCGCTTTGCTAGATCGACCGATTAAAAAGGTTGCGATTTGTGGCGGTTCAGGAGGGTTTTTGTTGAAAAACGCGATTCGTGCCCAGGCTGATATTTTTATTACTGCTGATTATAAATACCACGAATTTTTTGATGCGGACGGACAAATAATCATCGCCGATATTGGACATTTTGAGAGCGAACAATATACAATTGATTTACTATACGATTTAATTTCCGAGAAATTTAGTAATTTCGCGCTCCATTATACAAAAGTGCGAACCAATCCCGTTTTTTACTTGTCTTAAGTAAGTTGATTTAGTAAATAAGTCGATTGGTTAACTAGGGTTGAAATAAAAAGTGTCGTTCACTTTTACCATCAACCAAATAAAATATTTATCATTTATTATTATTTATAAGCATGGCAAAAGAATTGACTGTAGAAGAAAAGTTAAAAACCTTATACGAATTACAATTGATTGATTCTGAATTAGGTGAAATTGAGGTGTTGAAAGGTGAGCTTCCTATGGAAGTAAGTGATTTGGAGGACGAAATTGCTGGTTTGGAAACGCGGATTCGTCGTTTACAAAATAACGTAGATGAAATGGCAGCGGAAAACAACCGCCACCTTGCCAACATGCGCGAAGCGGAACAATTGATTGAGCGTTACCAAATGCAAATGGATAATGTGAAAAACAACCGTGAATACGATGCATTATCGAAAGAAATTGAAATGCAACATTTGGAAATTCAACTATCTGAAAAGCGACTACGCGAAGGGAAAGGTGAATTGTCCAATAAAGAACAAACGTTGATTGCTACGCAAGAACGTATGCAAGCAAAAGAGAAAAACTTGGAAGCGAAGAAAGTAGAGTTGGAGCAAATTATTGCGAAGACGGAGAAAGAGGAAGAAAAATTGAAAAAGAAGACTGACAAGGCACGTAAAAAAGTAGAAGATCGTCTTTTAAATTCTTACGATCGTATCCGTACTTCTTACCGTAATGGTTTAGCAGTAGTAACGGTAGAGCGTAGTTCTTGCGGCGGATGTTTCAATAAAATTCCACCTCAATTACAATTGGAAATTGGAATGCGTAAGAAAGTTATTGCCTGTGAGCACTGTGGACGTATCTTAGTTGACGATACTATTTTAGAGCCAGCAGCAGCATAGTAACTAATTTATTTCCATACTGGTCTTAAATAAAAAAAGGAGATAAAATCTAAGTAGATTTTATCTCTTTTTTTATTGTGTAAGTGGACAATTTCTTAGCCCTTTTTTATTGGATATCCATTCAATATACCGTTAAACTTTCCATCTTCAATTATGATTTTTCCGTTTACGAAGACGTATTTCATGCCCTCCGAATAGGCTGCTGGATTTTGAAAATTAGCTACATCGATCACTTCTTCTGGTTTGAACAGAATTAGATCAGCAAAGTAACCTGTCTTGATAGTTCCACGCCGAGGAATTTGAAAAATCTGTGCAGATAAGGCGGTACTTTTGTAAATCATTTCGGTCAATGATAAAGTCTTTTTTTCCAGAACGTATTCCCGTATTTTTTTAGGAAAGGTTGCGTATTTACGCGGATGGGCATTGGTACCGTCGGAACAAGTCATTACCCAAGGCTGTTTCATGAAATTTTGAATATCCGTATCTTGCATGTTGAAAGATGCAACTGCTGAGCCGCCGTTTTGAATAATATCAATCGCAGTTATTATCGCATCCTTTTGTCGCTCCTTTGCAATTTCTGCGAGATTTTTACCCGTTAAACTTTTGTCCGTTGGTGCAGTTAAAAGCAGACTTTCTGCGCCACCACGAATACGCAAATTTTCCTTCATCCCAGCTATAATTCGTTCCCGTAAAGCGGGATCGTCAAACCTCTTCTGAAAATCTACTTCATCCGCAAATACCCATTTGGGAACTAGCGCCTGCGTTAAACTCGTTCCTGAAGCACGATAAGGATATTGATCGGCAGTGATTTGTAACCCACGCGTACGCGCCGCTTCAATCAGCTCAATCACTTCTTCGCTTTTGCCCCAAACATCTACTCCAAGTGCTTTGATATGAGAAATATTGGCAGGGAGATTAGCCTTTTCAGCAATTTCAATACTTTCTTTGATTGCGTTTATTAATCCAATATTGTAAGTACTTTCATCACGGATGTGTGCATCATAAATTCCATTGTATTCCGCCGCTACCTTTGCTAGTTCTATTACCTCTTCTGTAGTTGCAAAATTAGCAGGCGCATAATACAAGCCACTCGAAAAGCCCAACGCACCTTCTTCCATTCCACGTCGCACAAGGGTTTTCATATTTTCCAATTCTTCTTCCGTTGGTTCTCCGTCATTCATACTCATTACGCGCTGACGAATAGTACGATGTCCCGTCATGATAGCGGCATTGGTACCAATTCCGTTTTCTTGCCACTCGGCTAGTTTATCACCAATGAGTAAAACGCTATTGCCATCGCTACCCGTTACGACAGTTGTTACACCTTGATATAGATAATTGAGATTGACTTTTTTTATAGAATCAGAAAGATCATTGAGGGCGTGAGTATGGGTATCAATAAAACCTGGAGCAAGGATATAACCAGTCGCGTCAATAATATTAAGGGCATTTTTTCCTTGAATATCTGTGCCTATCCACGCGATGGTATCTGCGTTGATAGCAACACTGCCTTGGTAAGTTTCTTGCATTGTCCCATCATAAATTGTCGCATTTTTTAGTAAAATATCATACGATTCAGTCGGTGTAGATTGACAACTGATTAAGCAAACAACCAATAGAGAGAAGATATATTTTATCATGTTATTTATTAGTCTCTGAAAAATAGTGAGTCACAAGTTAATGATTTGTAGATAAATTCTGCTCTTTTTCTATTGTGCGTATGATTTTTGTACCTTTGTATAATAAACTTACCTAATGTTTAATTAAATATATTTTATTTTAATATTTAATTGTTAAACGTCGCTTCCTTTATACCAATTTGGGTAATTTTGTGGTTTATATATATCGCATACCATCCTCTTACAACTACGCTTACTACATTACTAAACTAAATATCATTACTAAAACCGATTCATACTGATGCTTATGGCAAGATTTCAACACTGCCTGATATTATTGTTGGTAGTACTTTCTGTCATCCCAGATGCAAAGGCTCAGGGCTGTGGTTGTGTCAATTGTCCTTTGCCCATTCGAGCTAATCAAACAGATTACGAGTTATGTTATGACGTATTTAATGTGTTTAACAATAATTTGGCGGATGGTGGACAAGGAGTATGTAATATTAGTATAGGATTTAGACATGCGTCTGTTAAAAATTTAGAAATTAGTCTGCGATCTCCGGGAAATCAAGCTATTCAATTGATTGGAGAATTTAATCCGGTTGGCTTAACGACCAATATTGGTACTACTTTCGATGTGTCCTTTGTCCCTAGTAATGTAATTCCAACGCCCGATGCAGGACATGCCGAGCGTTGGACGAATACTGATTTTGATCAAGCAGGAGTGAACTACACTGGAACATATCATCCTTTCGATGATGATCTAGAAGATTTTAATTTTGGCGCAGTAAATGGTCAATGGTGTTTAGTTATTACCAATCATGGTGCGCCAATTACTGGATTTGATGGGCAGATCGAAACCTTTAATATTGAATTTTGTGACGAAACGGGACGTGATTGTTGTTTTGCGAATGCAGGAGAGTTGAGTATTGCGGACTTTGCGGCTTGTAGTGGTTCTGCTGAATTGAATTTAGCTAATTTAGAACCTACCTATCCTTTTTCTGAACCCGATCCTGCTTCTTATGACTATTCCTATGTTATCGCGCAGGGGGGAAATATTATTAACAATATCGTTTCTCTTCCTCCCGATCTGAGCGATCCTACAGATTTTCCTAACGGAAATTTCACAATTTGTGGACTTTCGCATGAAATAGGAGCCAACCTAGCACCGACGAGTAGTGATCCCGATCAGCCTTATGGATTACGTACCATAGCAGATGTTCGAAATGATTTGAATAGTCCTACTGCACCTTTTTGTGGTGATCTATCTGATGACTGTCTTGAAATATTCATTCAGTCTCCACCTGAGCCAGTTAACTTAACTCCAATTATTTGCCCAGGAGAAACCTACCCAGTAGGCGATAGCATATTTAATGAAGCAATCGTCACAACTATCATGTTGCAAACAGTGGCAGGTTGCGATAGTATTATTAATTTAGATTTATCTTTCTCTCAAAATGATACGACTCGAATAACGGAGACAATTTGCGTTGATCAAACTTATTTTGTAGGAACATTTGAGTTTGATTCTACTGATTTATATAATGTTCAACTAGAAAATCAAGACTTTTGTGATAGTGTAATCATTCTTAATCTTACGGTTTTAGAAGAATTAGAAACAACTTTGAATGAACGTGTTTGTCGTGGAGAACCTTACATACAAGGCGATAGTACATACATTCGGACAGGCAGTTACACAAACATGTTCACTTCCGTTAATGGCTGTGATAGTATGGTGTTTTTAAATCTAGTAGTCGATACCATTGATGTCCAAATTGCTACACCGCCTACTTTGACTTGTAGAAACAATATTGTTACCCTCGATGCGACGGCATCTGATAATTCTACTGATTATATTTATGAATGGGAAGTGGTTGGAACAACAGGAAACATCACTGGAACTAATGACCAACGTACAGTACAAGTAGATCAAGCTGGAACGTATCAACTAACTATTACGGATACAGCTTTAAATAATTGCTTTGTCAGCGCGACCGTGACAGTATCTGATAATCTATCGGAACCAACCGCAATCATAGAGGAGGCTGGAGTCTTGAACTGTGCAGTGAATCAAACTCAATTGCAAGGAAATAACTCTACAGGACAAGGTTCACTATCTTACGAATGGCGAACTACAGATGGAAATATCGTAGGACTGAATAATCAACCTACTATAACGATTAGTCAACCAGGAACGTATGAACTAATTGTTACCGATGCTATAAACGGATGTACGAATTCAGAAACGATTGACATTATTGCTAATGATGATCTCCCTACGGCAACTGCTAGTGTATCAGATTCTTTGACATGTGCTCGAACTGAAGTGCTTTTAAGTGGTGCAGGATCTGATGCTGCGGCTGATATTACCTATGAATGGTCAACTGCAGATGGAAATATTTTAGCAGATGCTACCACTTTAAATCCACGTGTTGATGCGATAGGTACGTACACTTTAACGGTAACGAACACTGTAAATGGCTGTAGTAGTACTGATGATGTCAGAGTTGGTAGTCAATTGGCTGAACCTAGTATATCAGTTGCAACAATTACGGAACAAATTAGCTGCCGAATAAATAGCATACAACTTGATGCTAGTGCATCAGATCAAGGAACTAATTTTGCTGTCAGTTGGACAACTACAAACGGAAATATTGTAGCTGGAACAGAGAGTCGGTTGACTCCTTTAGTGACTGCGGCGGGAGATTATCAATTAACTATTATTAATCAACTAACAGGCTGCCAGAAAGATACTACCGTAATCGTTAATGAAAATTTTGTCAAACCAACTGCGATCGCAGGTAATCCAAGTTCAGAACAGATCACTTGCCGCCAAGATTCTATTCGCTTAGATGGGGCAGCTTCTAGCGCAGCAAATCCATTGAATTACTTCTGGGAAGATGAAGATGCTAACCAACTTGGCAATGAGACAAATGTTTTTGTAAAAGCGGGCGGACTATATTTCTTAATTATAGAAGATACTTTGAATGGATGCCGTGATACGGCAAGTGTTGCAGTAACGGAAAATTTTACTCCTCCTATGGTTGAGGCAGGAGCTGATATGGAATTAAACTGTGCTCAACCTATACGTAGTCTAGATGGTTCGGCTTCAGCTACAGGAGCTGAGTTTTCCTATTTTTGGGACGGACCAGGCATTGTTAGCGGCACAGCTACCATAGCTCCTGAAATCAATGCAATTGGTACTTATTACCTGACCGTTTTAAACGATCAGACTGGGTGTACGTCAATGGATAGTGTAATGGTTACTTTGGATAATAATCTTCCAATGGTAGATGCTGGTTTATCAGACACTTTGACTTGTAACGAGCCCACGCTACAACTAAATGCAAATGCTTCTACGGGAGCAAATATTACATATGAATGGACATCGCTAGAAAACCAATCCATTGATGATGTAAATACTTTAACCCCTACTATTTCAAATGCAGGTCGCTACGTACTAGCTGTTACAAATAGTGCTAATGAATGTATCGTTACTGATACCATAATTATTGCAGAGCAATTGGAATTACCTAACGTTCTTGCGGGCTCAGATGGGTTGATTGATTGTAATAACAATATTTTTTCTCCTGAAACAGTAGGCAGTTCTAACACTAGTGAATTTAGTTTCAATTGGACAACAACGGATGGAAATATTTCTACCGGACTAAGTACATTGACGCCTGTTTTCGATGCAAGTGGTTCGTATATTTTAGAAATTACTAATAATAATACTGGCTGTAGAGCAACAGATACTTTAAGCGTTACCGCAAACTTCTCAACGCCCACGGCTAGTGTAGATCCTGTGGAGAATTTGACTTGTCAAGAAAACGAACGAGTGTTAGATGGTAGTAATTCTACTGCTGATAATCCTATAACTTATCAATGGAGAACGATAGATGGGAATTTTGCTGCAGCTACGGATGTTGCACAAACGACTATTGATGAACCAGGCAATTACACCCTGATTATCACAGATACTGTTAGTGGTTGTGTGGATTCTACTACGGTTGAAGTTAATGCAGATGATGACTTACCAACTGCAATAACCTTAATGCAAACCGCAATTGATTGTGCGAGCGGCGAGGTGACTTTGAGTGGAAATGGTTCTTCTACGGGAGCTAATATCACCTACGATTGGCGAACAACAGACGGACGTTTTGCAACAACTGCTGATCCAGTGGTGGTTATCGCACAGGCAGCAGGTACTTATACTCTAGTGGTAACGAATACAGATAATAATTGTACGGCTCAATCTGAGGTAATAGTAACTCAAAATTGTACGCCTGATGCCGTAGTGAGTACAAATGATACCATCACTTGTTTTGAACAAATGGCGGTCATATCTTCATTTGGTTCTTCCGAAGGTAATAATTTTGTCCTGAGTTGGTTGGATTCACTCGGTGTGGTGATTGGCATGGATGATACGCTGCAGGTAAACCGCGGAGGATTGTATATTTTAGAAATTACGAGTAGTGTTTCTGGAGAAGTAGATCGCGATAGTATCATCGTAGTGGCAGATCAAACTCCGCCAACAGTTGACGCAGGAATGGATTTAATTTTAAATTGTAATACACCTACAGTTCAATTGAATGGTATTAATTCTTCTACGGGCGATAATTTTCAATTCGTTTGGACAAGTTTATCCAATGGCTTTATTAGTGATGATTCATTAACCTTAACGCCTACGGTTAACGCTGGAGGAATTTATGATTTAGAAATTATTAATACCGAAAATGGCTGTCGCGCCGTCGATGCGGTACAAGTACAAGCAGACGCGACGCTTTTAGAAGTATGCTTAAATACAGCCGCAAATTTTGTTTGTGGTCAAAACGAATTAACTATCGACGCTACTTGCTCTACGCAAAATGCGAATACGGTTTATACATGGACAACTATTGATGGAAATATTATTAGCGGAGCAAATAGCTTGCAACCAACGGTGAGTTTAGCTGGAATTTATACCTTAACTATTGAGGACACTGCAAACGGATGTGACATTACCGAAGAGGTAGAAGTCACCGAACCCAACTGTGATTTTTCTATTCAAGTCAGTCCTGATACTAGTATCAACTGTAGCCGTTCTACAGTAACTTTAACTGGACAAATCAACCCCGCTGGAGATAATTATACTATTTCTTGGTTGAATAGTAATAATGAAATAATTGGACAAGATACTTCAGTCGTTGTGAACGTTGGTGATACGTACACTTTTCGAGTGCTGGAATTACAAACGGGCGTGGCAGACAGCTTAGACATACTGGTCGTGGCAGATACGCTTGCACCCATCGTTAATGCAGGGCAAGATGTTCAATTAGATTGCCAAACGGATACATTAAGATTATCAGCTATTTCTAATGTCATCGATCCCATTTATCAATGGACTGCTTTAAATGGAGAAGCGATCGAAAATCCTGATACTTTAGAAATTGCTGTAATTGAAACTGGGCAGTATATCGTTGAAGTCACTAACCCTGCCAACGGTTGTGTGGCAACGGATACTATCGCTGTTACCAGCAATACGGATGTACCTACTGCTTTTGCTGGTTCGGATACCACTTTTACTTGTCGAGATGCTACTTTACGTTTATCGGGTGAAGGTTCGACTACTGGTAATGACCTTCGTTACAATTGGACGATCGTGGGTACTGATGGAGATATTTGTGGACAAGCGAATACGCTAAATCCTACTATTTGTGCAGCGGGTGTTTATCAGTTAGAAGTGATTAATGATGCCACAGGTTGTATAAGTGTAGATACGATTGCCGTGGCAAATAATTTTGCTTCACCCGAAATATCTGCGGGAGATGGAACAACCCTCACTTGTACGGATACTACTTTTAATTTGAATGGTAACGGACCGGTAGGTGATAACATTGAGTTACTCTGGCGATTTGAAAATGGCGATACCATTACGACTGATACTTATACTCCAACGGTCAATCAGGCGGGCGAATACTTTTTGGTGGTCAACGATCTAAATAATGGCTGTTCCAGTGTTGCGCAGACGATCATACGCATAGATACGATTCCACCTGCGATAGATGCAGGAGATTTGCAAACAATCACTTGCGAGGATAATAGCGCAAATCTAAATGGTCTAATTGAAAATGGCATTCGTCCTTATGATATTCAGTGGGCAGGAATGGAAATGGATTCTATTGAAAATGATACGTTACTCAATCCAACTGTTTATCAATCAGGCATGTACACGCTAACCGTTTTAGATGAAATTAATGGTTGTGTCGCTCAGGACTCGGCGAGAGTAATACTGGACGATGATGTACCCGATGTGTTTGCAGGAGAGGATCAAAGCCTAGATTGTGAAAATGAGCAATTTACATTAAATGGTACATCTACTGCCGATAATATTGTATTTCAATGGCAGGATACGATGGGAACAGTTTTAGCTAATCAAGCAAATCTTACCGTTACACAAGCAGGAATTTATAATTTAATTGCACTGGATACCATTAATAATTGTGCGGTGCTAGATGAAGTTGTCATCGCTGAAAATCGAGTTGACCCAGAGGTGGTGATTCAAACTTTGAATACCGAATTGGATTGTACAAATAGTGAAACCACACTAAGAGTGGAAAGCGAAAATATAAATGTTGATTATGATTATCAATGGACATTGTTTGGTAGTAACACTATTATAGGAATAGGCGATTCATTATTAGTCAATACGGCAGGGGAATATCAACTAACAGCTATAGATGAAAATAACGGATGTACTACTATTTTAACACAAACTATCCAATCCAATGCGGATTTGCCGCAAATCAATATTGAGCCTTCATCTAATTTTGATTGCCAAACGGATAGTATTCAATTAGTTGCAACAACTTCAGATCCTACTCTAGATGTGCTGTGGACTAACGAAATGGGTGATACCATAGCAACTGCATTGACAACAACAATTTTTACCGCTGGCGAATACAACTTTACTGCGATAAATTCTGCTAGTGGCTGTCGTGCGAATACTTCGGTTCAAATTGAAGATATTAGTGAACTTCCAACCGTGCAAATTAATAGTAACACGACTCAATTAACCTGTTTGAATAATGAAATTCGATTGACGAGCACGACTTCAATGGCACTTGACTATGAATGGTCAGATGCACAAGGAGCAATCGTTGGCTTAGACCGTAATTTGACCATTAATTCACCAGGGCAGTATATTTTGACAGTGACTAATCCAGAGACAAGTTGTGTTAATCAGGACAGTATCACCATTTTAGCAGAAAATGCTTTTATCAATGGCTTTGATATAGCATTGACCGAACCAGTTTGCTTTGGAGAGGGGAGAGGTAGTGTAATTGTCAATCAGTTAATTGGAGGAACAGAACCATTCAATTATTCTTTGAATCAAGCGCCTTTTATCTCGTTCCCACAGTTTGATTTTCTCGAACCCAATACTTATACCTTAACTGTTGAAGATGCTTTTGGATGTCAACGTGATACTACGTTCACGATCGATCAAGGTCGATCGGTAGTCGTAGATTTAGGAGGAGACCAAACTATTCAATTGGGAGAAAACGTCATTATTGAAGCACAAATCAATGACGAAATTCAACTTTTAGAGTGGGATACAAATGATACGCTAGAATGTGCAGATTGCCCAACTCAGACGTTCAATCCACTAGAAACAACTACTTACGGTGTGACCGTTATGAATACGGTTGGTTGTATGGCGACGGATGAGGTGACTGTCCAAGTCATGAAAGATCGACCATTATATTTTCCAACCGCTTTCTCTCCTAATAGTGATGACAGTAATGAAATTTTCTATATTGGTGCAGGTCGAGACGTAGAAATAGTAGAAGAAATGAATATTTACGATCGTTGGGGAACATTGATGTTTAGTGCGCAAGCGTTTCCACCGAATGATCCGACTTATGGTTGGGATGGTAGATTTGCTGGAAAAGAATTAAATCCTGCTGTTTTTGTTTATTATGCGCGCATCCGCTTTAAAGATGGCTTTGTAAAAATGATCACTGGCGATATTGCTTTGATAAAATAAAAAGTGACAGGTTTACTATAATTACGTCTAATAAATAGTACATTACACTTGAACATAACGAATAATACAAAATTTAACTCCAACCATATTTTGTTAAGCAAAAAGAATACGAACTTTAAAAAAAAGAGTCTTAATTAGTTGGTCGTATCATAATAAATTTTCAAATTAGCAATCCCGATAGGACATATAGAACGTAAACGAATATGAACAAATTTTTCACGCTTTAAAAATTCACCTATCATGCTGATTTTCTACATCGTCCTTGGGGTTATTGCAGTTAGTTATGGTTTTACTTTTTTAGTAAACTTAACACAGAAATCAAGTCGTTCTTCTAACTACAATACTCATCGCTCTCTATTTTAGTTGGTACCAATATATGGTATCAAAAAACAACACCTCTTTTTTCTCTTCCCCTCTGACCACACACCTTTGTTTACTATTCCTACAAATACGCTGAACTGTCTCAATCAGTTCACTGCTAGCGATTTGTGCGATTAATCTCTACAGTTATTTATCTCTCTGCGTCGCTTGGTATTACTATTGGTAATATCTGTGACTATGTACGCTTATTGATCCTAGATCATATTAGTTTGTGGTACAACAAATTAAAATACCTTATAGTGACTTCTTAG
>JBGCES010000971.1:0-4646 GCA_045106545.1 Saprospiraceae bacterium | reverse complement strand
GATCGGTTTGCTTTAGCTTTTGCTGAAACGTTTTTTTATTAATGTTTTTAAAAACAGCCTCTTTTCCATCGCTTAAAATCGTATGCAATTCTAGTGTATGTTCGCGGGTAGAACCATACTCAATGGAAGTCGTTCCACAGGAATTATTACCGACCATTCCGCCAATCATGGCTCGATTTGCAGTAGAGGTAATTGGGCTAAAAAAGTAGCCGTGTGGTCGCAAAAAAGCATTCAATTCGTCGCGCACGACGCCCGGTTCAACCCGTACCCAACCTTCCTCAGCATTCAATTCTAAAATCTGCGTAAAATGTTTAGAAACATCTACCACGATGCCTTCCCCTACGCATTGCCCCGCTAAAGAAGTGCCCGCTGTGCGCGGAATTAAGGAAGTTTGATTTTCGCGCGCAAAGTGGATTAGTTTTTTAATATCAGCGACATCTTTAGGGAAGGCGACTGCAAGTGGTAATTCGCGATAGACGGAAGCGTCGGTCGCGTAGAGCGTTTTTAATAAACTATCGAAATGGAGCGTTCCCGTTAAGGAATGGGCAAGTTCGGTCAGTTGTGCAGTGGTGATGTTTTGCATAGACCGAATATATAATCTAAAATGTAAAACACGAAATATATACTGTAAAAGTACACTAACATTCGCAGTAGGCAGTGAATTGATTACAAAAAATCATTATTTGTTTTAGCTATATAAAACAATTAACTTGCATTGATTTTCGCAGAGAGATAAATCTAATAATTATCTGATAATCAAAATCTTAGTAAACAAATGAATAGCCCTTTCCCTGGAATGAATCCATTTTTGGAATATGACAATTGGCGTGATTTTCATAATACGCTGGCGATACAAATTAAGTTCGCACTGATCAAATCTGTAGGCAAAAAATACATCATTAACACTGAACCCTACACCGTCACCGATACCAAACCCGAGATTGAAGTTGGCATTTCCTACCCTGATGTTGCTGCTTTTAAGTATAATTCTAATGTGGTTAAAGATCCCGTAGCGATTTACCACGGCAGGGATGATATTACACCACCGACCCTTTCCATTCAAGAGATTTTACCTATTAAAATGGAAATTCCTGTAGTGCATATCCGCGATAAAAAAGATCGCGAATTAATCGCTTCTATTGAAATTTTATCGCCCGTCAATAAGAAAGGGGAAAATCATCTAAAATATTTAAATAAACGAAAAAGGATGCATGCGGCGGGCGTTTCACAAATTGAAATAGATCTACTGCGACGTGGTAAAAGAACAATTGAACATCAAGATATTCCTAAATCACATTACGTAGCGTCAGTTTGGGGCGGATACAAGGACCGGACGGACGTTTGGGCTTTTAATTTTCAAGACCAACTACCTACGCTACCCATTCCACTGTTAAAAGAAGACAAAACGGTTTTAAATTTACAAGAGGTCTATGAACAAGTTTATGAATTGAGTAACTACGAAATGGCTATGGATTACGAGGATAAGCTGGCGCTAAAGAGTTTAAATAACGAAGATGTAGATTGGGTTCGAGAGCAAATCTTAAATTTTCAAAAAATTCAAAATGCAAAATAGAAAATGGCTCAATCTATTGATTATCAACAGATTGAGCCATTTTCTATTTGTGTTTCAGCAATTTTCAGTGTAAGATGCTTACGTTTACTAAACTTTCTTTCGCCAAAAATTCTCAGCTAAAATTATAGCATTTATAACATTTTGAACTGGTAAGTTTAGTAAACGTAATTCTTGCATATTTTACACTAAGAACTGCTGATCTTGTTTTTATATAAAAAACTACCGATCTACGGACGAATCAATCAACCGTACTTCTTTTTCTACCCAATTCAATTCGCTGTGCTCTACGAAAAAATTATGAATATAGTTCTTCATTTCTTCTCGTTTCTTTTTGGGTAATAACTCAAAATCATTGATGATGTGCATCCACGTTTTACGCATTTTTCGGAATTTCTTTTGGGTTGCATCCATAGCTTCGTAGTGTTCTGGAAAGCCAATAAAAACACGTTCGCGAGTGGACAATAATCCATAATTTGGATTAGGAATCGCATAATCTGCATTGACAAAATAGGCGTGATCGAAGTCGTAAGGGACGGTCATTAATTTACCATCCGTTTGGAAAAATTTTAAATTTTTACCGACTTGATAATCCACGTCTGCATTGCCGATCATATATTGAAAAAGGCTCACTTCTTTCGCGTTATCGGCTTGAAATTTATCCATTGTAGCAGACATAAAGTCCTCACTTTTTGTACTTGCTGTACGCTGTGCTAATTCGGCAGTATCTTCGATTAACATGCCCCATTGTTCTTCTTCCGCACCCGTTTCAGCATTTACATAAGTTACCTTAATCAACTGCGTTCGGTAGGCAAAATCCGTCAATTCAGCATACATCTGGTAGGCTAAGTATTCTCGTTGAATCCACTCAATTGCCGATTTTTTATTATCTGAACAATGCGTTACCATCTTCAAATCATTAAAGTCACGACGGATACCTTGTTCTTCCAAATAATCTTTCTTCCACTTTAACTTCAATGGTGGAACACTACAGTTCATACGGCGAAATTTTCCGCGCGGTTTGAGCTTCATTTTTAATGCCCGTTCTACTCCATTTTTATCCGTAAAGGAAAAAGTAGAAGGCTGGTATTCTTCGTTACGTCGGTTTTCTTGTAAAGTAGCTACATCCGTTTCTAACCGCACCTCCAAGACTTCCTGATATTGGAGTAAGTCGAAAAGACTTTCTGACTGAGCAGACAAGTTTAGATGAAACAAACCGATAAATAAAAATATTAAATATCTCATGGTCTAATTATTTTATAATAATGGTTCTTGAACAAATTCTGTGAAAGTGTCAAAGAACGATTTTAATCAACTATCAAATGATAAACAAAGATAGTTATTGTTACATTTACACTAACCGCTAATTCAGATAAAAAGTTCTACCTTTTCAGTACTCTATTTCCCTTTTTACAATGCCATGTCAACGGCTTTCCTCAAATTAATAAAATCCAATTAAAATCTTATTTCCAGTATCGCAAATCTATTTGGTATGTTGTCATTTTTACCAAATTTTCCTACATTATTTCTATTTTACGGCAAAATGTATACAACTTTCTGGAAAATGTATGCATGCGAATGATTGAAGCAGTATTAATTTGTGTTACGATTCAAAAAGTAAAAAAATATGTCCTTTATAAAACAGTTCGGTGGAAAACCAACCCGGGAGTTGAAAGCTCGCTACGCTCAATCCCCTAATTGGCAGAACGGCAGTTTTCAAAATCATTCCAATACGGAACTCACGCCTCAGTTGACGAATATTCCCGGTATTCTTTATCGGCAGTTGACGCAAACGAAAGATCGTGCCCCTAAACAGCCTTTACCCATTTTACCATTTGATAAAAATGCTTTTTTAGCATCTTCTGAAAGTGGAAAATTTATCTGGTATGGGCATTCCGTTATTTTGCTTAGACTAGCGGAACAAACGATTTTGATCGATCCGATGTTTGGTCCAGATACTACGCCGATTGCTCCTATTGCGAATAAGCGATTTTCAGAAAATACTCTAGCAGTTATTGATGATTTTCCATCGATTGATTTAGTGCTGCTTACCCACGATCATTACGACCATTTGGATTATGCGAGCATTCAAAAACTAAAAAAGAAAGTCAAAAAATATATCGTGGCTTTGGGAGTAAAACGACATTTAGTGAGTTGGGGCGTAGCCGCAGATTTGATTACGGAAATGGATTGGTGGAATGTACAACAAGTCGGCGATATTAAGATCACTTTTACACCTACGCGGCATTTTTCGGGGCGTGGTTTGACCGATAGGTTGATGACGCTCTGGGGCGGATGGGCTTTCGAGACATCCAATGAAAAAATCTGGTTTAGCGGCGACGGTGGATACGGCGAGCATTTCAAAGAAGTAGGTCAACGCTTTGGCGGTTTTGATTTTGCTTTTACGGAATGTGGTCAGTACAATCACGATTGGCATCCTGTGCATTTATTTCCAGATGAAAGTGTGCAAGCGGCATTGGATGCAGGTGTCAAAAAAGCGATGCCCGTACATTGGTCAGGATTTAATTTGTCGTATCAACATACGTGGACGGAACCAGCAGACGAATTTGTGAAAGCGGCGCAAGAGAATAATTTAGAATATGCGCTGCCGCGATTAGGCGAGTTGTTTCAGATTGACACAGAAAATAAAGAAAAATGGTGGAAAAACGACATATAAAATATTTGTAATACTTTAAAGCATGGCTTTTCAATTATTTCCAACAGATAATCCAAAACAATCTATTCGTAACGTAAAGGTTGGCGAAAACGTCCGCATTTTTGACTTCGTCAATGCCTATGATTGTCAAATTGGCGCGGGGACGAAAGTGGGTACGTTTGTAGAAATTCAGGCGGAGGTGACGATAGGTGAAAACTGTAAAATTTCTACCCATAGCTTTCTTTGTTCGGGCGTTCAGATTGGCAACGAAGTCTTCGTCGGACACAACGTTACTTTTATTAATGATAAATATCCCGCCGCGACTAATCTCGATGGTTCGCTGCAAACTGCCGCAGACTGGGAACAGTTATCAACCATAGTAGAAGATCGCGTTTCGATTGGATCGGGAGCGGTGATAAT
>JBGCES010000970.1:0-5417 GCA_045106545.1 Saprospiraceae bacterium | reverse complement strand
TCTATAATGGTTAAACCGCCGATTAAATCAAAATTTTGTTGCTTTTCTTGGTACGCATTTAGCCACAAACCTGCCAAACCATTAATATTGTGAATGCCCTGAATACCTGTTTTTGCCAACTGATGTTCCCGCGCAATTAAGCCACTAAAGGCGATAAAATATTTGCGCTCCAGCGATGACATTTCACTGTACGCTTTCTCAAAAGTCTGCAAATCTTTGCCTTGAAAACCTTTGATGTGCGGCAGTCGCATCGGACTTAATTTGCGAAATAATTTGCTGCCTTGTGCCTCCAAATCGCCTTGTTGTGCGGCATTGCCAAGGTTCGCTAACATCCGCTCAATCGCGACTAAATGATTGCGTACTTGCAAGGCTTCGTATTGCTGCGCCTTGGTGACGGGCGCGTAGCGCAATTGTTCGGTTTGCTGCCCTGAATATAAAATGTAGTTGGCGGGATCAAGTCCTTCGGCGAAGGTGGAGCGGATAATTAAGTCATAAAGTAGCGTCTGCGTATAATGATTGGCGCTGATACCGTGCTTGTTTGCCTTCCACGGTTTTCCACTTTTTAATTCGACGATTGCCGCTTTTTTACTCCCATCAGGATTTTTATAAAAAATATCCAAACGTCCTTGCAAACCGTAGGTTTCGGAATAAAAAGAAGGCTCTAAAAAACAATCAGAAGGTGGAACGTCAAAACGCTCGAACTCCCGATGTACCATCGTTTTGAGCGTCACGTAATGTCGTTGACACTTCGCCATGATTTCCTTTATTTCGCGATTGTCCATCATACAAAACGCTAATGGATTCAACTGAAAAACCTTGGGGAAAATCTCTTGAAAAGTGGCATCGGGATTAGACATTAATTCATCCAAAAAGTAGTTGGCGATATTACCAATCATCAACGGAATTGTCGTTTGGAACGGCAGAAACTTTTTAGATAGATATAAAATCGGCTCTTTCCCAAAATCCTTAAAACATTCCGCTACAGCGGAAACATCTACCAAAAAATCGGGTTCGATTACCATCGCTTTTGGACGATAAATACCATTTTCATCCACTTCCACATCAATCAAATTCAAATTGACCGGAAAGCCAAAAATATGTTTGATACAAACGATGCTATCATTAAAGTTTTGATTGCGATCAATGATGCCATATTGCACGCGAATTTCCTCCGTTGGATGTTCTTCATCGCGTACGATCAGTTGATCTTTTACGGGATCGTCAGCTAGCGCAACGACGCGTACTTTCTTACGAAAGGATTTAATTTTTACTGGAGAAAAGCGAAACGGAACTTTGGTCGGAATGATTTCTTGTAGCGCAGTAGGAATATCCGTCTCCAATAAAACTGCAATCGTCTCCGCCACTACTTTTAATCCTAATTGATAATCTTTAGCGACCTCTTCTTCAACAATTTCATATTCTGCTCGTAGATATTGCTGCGCCCTTTTCCGAAAGGAATGAATAAAGAACTGCTGCTGTCGCGTCACTTCGTATTTCTGACAAGCAAAGGCAATACGCGCAAACAAGGTAGTAAATTGTAGTTTCTCGGCTTGGGTCACTTCAATCACGACTAGATTGAGTAAACGATAAAGTGCTTCTACTTTTTCGTTGAGTTTATCGGTAGAATGATCGTGAATTTTTTCTAATTCGCGGTAAAAAAGTTGTGCCTTGGCTGGTTGTTTCATCGCTGCGAAATTAATAAAATTCCGTAAAGAAAATGACACAAAACCATAGAGGAAAGGCAGTTCCTATTAATTTGGCGTACTTTTATAATTCAACAAATAAATCCTAAAATCTCGCATAAAATTATTCTTTATGAAACGAATTATACTATTTTCTCTCGCCGTTCTGGGCGGATTTGCATTCTGGTTTTTTTCTAGCGAAAAAGAACAAACGGTCGAACAAAGCGGAGCAGGTTTGTCTATGGATAATTGGGCGTTCGTGCGTTCTTATCCTTCTGGAAAAATTTCTACTCAAAAATGGACGCAGGCTTACGATTTGCAGCAATTAGAAATGAATTTCCGTGATGGAAATAATGCAGATTGGGAAGCATTGGGCCCAGAGAATATTGGTGGACGGACGATTAGTTTAGCTTTTCATCCCACCGATCCGAATATCATGTACGCAGGTTCAGCGGGTGGCGGATTATGGAAAACAACAACGGCGGGCGTAGGTGCAAAAGCGTGGGATTATGTGCCAACGGGCTTCCCGGTAATTGGCGTGGGCGCGATTGTGATTGATGAAAATGATCCAAATGTGATGTATATCGGTACGGGGGAAGTTTATAATTATACCGCTGCGCGACCGGGGATCGTCAATCGCTTGACACGTGGTAGTTACGGCATCGGTATTTTAAAAACAACGGACGGTGGTGAGACGTGGACAAAATCATTGGACTGGTCGTTATCTGAATTGACGGGCGTGCAGGATATGAAAATCGATCCTGAAAATAGCGACATTGTTTATGCAGCAACGACTTTAGGTTTGTATCGAACTTCCGATGCAGGCGAAACATGGGAAAATATTCATGATAAGCCAATGGCGACTGATATAGAAATTCGCCCAGATAATAGCCAAATACTTTATGTTGCCCATGGAGGTTACCTCAGCCCAGAAGGGGAACAAGGTGTATTCCTTTCAACTGACGGTGGAGTAACTTTTGAGCGAGTAGGAACTGGGTTACCAACTAATTATGAAGGTAAAACTCGTCTTGCTATTTCACCTTCCAATCCAGATATGATTTATGCTTCTGTAGGGGATATTTTTCAGAGTCGTGGATTGTATCGATCGGAAGATGGCGGACGCTCGTGGACCATTCGTAGTACGGCAGACGTAGCACGTTATCAAGGATGGTATTCGCATGATGTCGCAGTGAGTCCGGTTGATCCTGAATTGGTCATTAATGTAGGCGTCGATGCCCATCGTTCTTTTCAAGGAGGTATCGGTTTAGAACCTGTTTCAGATTGGTCGGCTTGGTCTTTTGGACGGACAATTGCGGGTGAGCCAGAAGGACCAGATTTTTATGTGCATGCAGATATTCATGCAGCCTACTTTTCGCCACACGATGAAAATACGGTTTATTTAGCGACGGATGGCGGCGTTTTTTACTCCAATGATGCCGGTAGCTCGTGGGCAGGACGTAACGGCGGTTATCAGACGCAGCAATTTTATGCAAATTTTGCTAACTCTACGACCGATGCAAATTTTGCAATTGGTGGAATGCAAGATAATTCGACGGCTATTTTCTTAGGTGATGGGAATTGGAAACGCGTATTAGGTGGTGATGGAATGTCAGCAGCAATCGATCCGCGTGATGACAGTCGGATGTATGCATCGTATCAAAACTTAAATATTGTTCCTTCTAATAATCGTGGTGAAACCTTTTCTTTTGGCGAACGCCTACGGATTAATTCTGCGGATCAAGAAGCACGTGCTTTCAATGGACCTTTTGAATTAGCACCTTCCGATCCAAGTATTATTTACGCTGGAGCGCAACGCTTGCATCTTTCGATTAATCGTGGATTGACTTGGTCGGCAACGACTTCCACATTTTTAGATCGAGGTAATCCGATTATTACTTTGGAAGTTGCACCGCAAGATGCTAACTTAGTTTACGTAGCGACTTCACCTGAGACAGAGAGTTTTGCTGGCGTATATAAAACGATTAATGCCGGTACGTCCTTCTCTCGGATGGATGGTTTGCCTGATCGTGTAGCTATGGATTTCGCGATTGATCCAGTAGATGAAAATATTGTTTATGTAGTATATTCTGGTTTCGATGTGCAACATTTGTATAAAACCGAAGACGGAGGAGCGACTTGGTCAGCATCTAGCGACGGACTACCCGATGTGCCGACTAATACCGTAAAAATTGATCCGTTTGATACAGATATTATTTATGTGGGTAATGATATTGGTGTTTATGTTTCGGAAGATGCGGGAGAAAGTTGGTCGCCGTATATGGCAAATCTACCTGATGGAATGATGGCGATGGATTTGAGTATTTCACTTCCCGAACGCAAACTGCGCGTAGCGACACACGGACATGGCGTTTTCCAGACGGATTTGGTATCTAATCCAGCCGTTGACACGGAAAATATTCCTGTGGCAACCATTGATAATCTTAAACTCTATCCTAATCCAACCGCTGACTTTTTAAATATTGAATACCAATTACCTAATACTTCTACGATTGATATTCAACTATTTAACGCAGCAGGTCAACTGGTAAAACAAGTAGCTACCAGCGAAAAATTAAATGGAACGCAACAGCAACAAGTAACGGTTAGTGATTTGGCAAGTGGTATTTATTATATTCAATTGCAGACGGAAGCGGGGCGCGTGAATCGTACTTTTGTAAAGGAATAGCTACCTTTACTTTTTCCTTTTGAAAATAATCACCTTTTTGACGCTGAAGGACGCAGATTATTATGATTCAAGTAGGTCGTGAGCGACATAAGACTTACTTGAATCATAGAAATCATAATTTGTTCCGTAGGATTGCGTAACTATCATTCTGAATTATGTTTCTAACCTTCTTCTATACGCTTCGCCAACAAGGCATCAAGTCAAGTTTACACGAATATTTGACGCTGATGGAGGCGTTGAAAAAGCGCGTGATTGGCTATAATATTGATGAATTTTACGCTTTGAGTAAAGCCATTTTTGTCAAAATGGAAACGCAGTTGGATCGCTTCGACAAAGTATTTGGTCATTACTTTAAAGGTATTGAAGAGTTACCAGATGACTTTTTTACTAAAAAAATTCCGTTGGATTGGTTGAAAAAGACTTTGATGAACGAATTGTCGGAAGAAGAGAAAGCGGAGATTGAAAAATTGGGCGGTTTGGATGAATTGATGCAACGATTCAAAGAGTTGATGGACGAGCAAAAAGAGGAGCATAGCGGTGGAAATAAATGGATCGGAACGGGTGGTACTTCACCTTTTGGACATGGCGGATATAATCCCGAAGGTTTCCGTGTAGGCGGCGAAGGCAAGAATAAGTCTGCGATTAAGGTTTGGGAAAAACGGGAGTTTAAGAACTTGGATGATAATTTAGAATTGAATACGCGGAATCTGAAGATGATTCTCAAACGGCTGCGTCTTTTAACACGCGAAGGTTTAGAAACGGAACTAGATTTAGACGGCACGATTCGTAAAACTTCGGAAAATGCGGGTTATTTAGATATTAAAATGCACGCCCCGAAGAAGAACAAAGTGAAAGTATTGATGCTAATGGATGTGGGCGGCTCGATGGATAGCTTTATTACGCTTTGCGAGCAACTCTTCTCAGCAGCTCGCCATGAATTCAAATACCTCGAATTTTACTATTTCCACAACTGCGTTTACGAAACGGTCTGGAAAGACAATCGTCGTCGCTTCTCTGAGCGCATGCCTACCTTAGAACTCATGCGCAAA
>JBGCES010000097.1:0-6046 GCA_045106545.1 Saprospiraceae bacterium | reverse complement strand
CGGCTACTAGATTTCCTTTAGCAGTATATTTATAAACGTTTTCTGGATCTTTTGCAATTTCCAAACAAGGATCGGCAACCCCTGGTGAGTATGCCAACGATAAGTCCCGTTGATTAGCCGTTTCTTTGGTGGGAATGACTTCGATTTTTCCGGGGCGACCTTTTGCGTGGTAATGTAAGGCTGCTTCTTTAAATGTCTTTTTATCCATAATGCGGGTTTTATTTAAAGTTGTTCAAAAGTCGTGTAAAGGTGGTTTGAAAGTTGTTCGAAGGTTATACACCTTACTTTCATAAATCAGAAACGAAACGTCATCTTCATTACTTTTACATCAAACATCGCTATACTAAATCTGGTGATGGGTGAAACCTGTTGATAAAGTGATCAGGGATCGGATACCTGCGAGGTATCCGATCCCTAAATCAACGGATTTAACCCACCACCCTGAATCTATCTTTGAACAATATTACTGGTTAGGCTAATTGATATAATATTCTTAGTTCTTTGACAATTTTCATGTAGAAGATTAGCCGCAAATGTAAACAAATTTTAATGGAAGAAGATGTGAGTTAAGCCGTGACATTTTTGTAGGCATAAGGACAATGCCGACAACCGCTACCACAGCAACTTCCGCGTTTAAGGTGATACCACGCTTTGAATACGTAGAGTCCTTTTTCTTTATAAAAATCAATACCTTCTTGCAGTCGTTTACTGTTACCTGCTATTTGAGGTACATCATTTTCGCGTTCGCCCTGCATGATGGCTTGCGCATGTTGTTCCGTCTGTAGTTTAATCGTCGTTTTTAAACAATCGGGGCATAGACAACTGGTAGCTGCGGAGGGCGAAAGCAAAGGCGGGTAGGCAGAGCACCAGCAACTTTCGTTAACGGAGCAAGAAAATTGGGTTTGACAATTTGTACAAGTCTTCATGGTATTATTTTGAGAGGACAGAGGTCAGACCGCTATGCTATCAGAAGTCAAACGTAGAAATCTGTCAGCTAGTAGCGGTCTGTCAATAAAATGATCTGACTTCTGTCCTCTTTTTCTACTTCTTATAAAAAACAGCGTTTCCAAAACCAGTTGCCGTTTGAATTTTCAACGCGTAAACGCCATTTGCTAAAGCAGTGACATCTAAAGGATTTGCTCCTCGTTGCAAATCAAGTATTTGAACTAAACGACCTTGGAAATCAAAAACTTGGACGATTGCCTCATCGGCATTGTTCCAGTTGATATTCAAAATCTCCGTCGTCGGATTTGGAAAAACACTCAAATCGTACTGAATAGCTGGATCAAAAGTGGAACTCACCAAGCCGATACCCGTCGCCATGACATCATCAATGGCGATGTAGGCGGGCGTGTTCATGCCAAACTGTCCATTATCGGTTGAGCTTAACGCAAATTGTAAACTATCCACTGCACCTAAACTCGTCAAATCTACCATAGTCCATTCATTTACAATATAATCCATACTATTATCATCCGAACGATAATCGGCTAAGTAAAAGTCAACGCTATCGGTCGTCAATACGCCGTCGCGGTAGCCTCTGAGCGTTAGTAAAAAGTAGTCAGGATCATCGCCCGTTTCTCCACCGAACTTTTTGGTAAAACCGTCACCTTCCAGCATGGACAAATAAGCATAAGTAGTATTGGTAATCATCAGCCCGTTAACGACTTGACCTGTTACTTCGGGACTGAATTTGATTTTACTGAAATTTGCGAAATTTTCATCCACTACATAACCCACTGCGTAATTTTCTCCGCTTGCCGCTACTCCCGTAATCGCACTGTATTGATTCATAAAACCAGGCGTTTGATTGTCTGCACTCGTAGAAATTGCCCAACCCGTGAAGGAATCCGCAAAGCCATTCGTACCTAGCGTAAACGTATTAGGTAATACCAAACCACCATCGACAAATCTACCATCAGCACCCGCATTATTTAAAAAGGAGTCTTGTGGAACATTGAAACTTTCTAAATCGGCTACATCTTGCGCAGTCAGGTGAAGAGTGAGTAATAAACTAAAAAAAAGTGTAAATTTTATTTGCATTTTATAACGTTAAAAATTTGGAAAATAGATTAAAATAGATTGACAAAATTGTCCAATTGTATGATTGTTACAGCTCTATCATCATAAGCATCTTGTATATTTGCATAACTATTAGAGTTGGAATGCGAACAATAGCATTAATATAAGTCCGCGCTCTTCGCTAATTTTTTCCACCGAAAAAATCTTAGCGTTCTAATATGCCGCGGACATGTTAAAGCAGAAAAACTCCGCGCCTCCGCGTCCTTCGCGTTTAATCAAACCTACACCCTCGTCGGAGACAGGGTACGAGCGAAGACTCACTGATTTACTCGTTTTGTTCTTGGAACATTAATTTTTGTTTCAAGCGGCGGATGAAAGGGGAGATTAACTTCGCACCGCATGTAAAAAATCTCCTTTGGCAATAACCTAATTTGCACTCCCAATTGAAAATTCCGTCCTGGCATTGCCCGTCGTTCGATCACGCGGTAACTTTTATTATATAGATTATTAATTCTAAAAAATAACTGCCCGCCAAATCGTGGACGATTGAATTGATATTTTACTACGGTATTTGATAATTGGTAAGCTGCCAGATTCGTATTGGATAAAGTAGCGACCTCGCCCGTATAACTATGTTGGTACACCCAATTGAAATTTTTAAATCCTATTTGCAGTTGTCCAAATGCTTGCTGACGCGGCACGTAAACGAGTTGCGCGCCCGCTGCAATTTTTGGATTTTCAATGGCAATTTGATTGGTAGAAAAGGTTAAATCATATCCGCCGTTGATTGCGAATTGCCAATCGTTGATCGAGCGCTGCCAACCGACTCTTTGCTCCACTCCCCTACTCCACACCTGCGCCAAATTTTGGGGTCGAAAATATCCTGCTTCCGCAGCAAATGCCCAGCGCACCCAATTAGTAATCGCGCGATTATAAACCGTAGTAGAATATCGCCACTGCTTTTGACGGATTTGTCTATTCTGCCAAGTCAATTCCTGACTCCAGCCGCTTTCGGGCAACAGATCAGGATTCCCACCGGGCTGCCAATACAAGTCATTCAAAGTCGGTAAGCGATAGCTGCGTCCAATCTTTGCTTTAATAATGTGCTGATTAATGCTTTTTTCAATTCCTACCGAAGGAACAAAAGGGATCAATTGACCATCCTGCATTTCTTGTCGCAGATTTACTTGCCAAGTGAATGATTGAAATTGTTGTCGATAATTAGCAAAAAGTGCCGTTCGCTGCTGGGTGCGTTGTTGACCGTATGCATCTGCTAAGGCAGCAAAATATGTATGATGCGCTCCAATTTCTAACCGTTGCTGCGCAGCATTTTGAGTTGAACTTTTAAAAAAATGTTCCAGCGTTACCTCTGCCGTTCCTACTTGAAAGTCATTATTACTATTAATATTGATCAGCGGATCTTGATAATTCTGTTGTTCGATAAACCAACCCAATTTTGCGCGCCAAACAGTTCGCGCTTGCACCATTTTCCAATCCACCAAAAACCGTAAGAAATCATCGGTTTGCACGGCTTCGCTACGACTTTGAGTTGTCAAAGGTGGAATTTCGCGCTCGCTTTGATTCGTCCAAAACTTAAAACTGAAATGCTGATTAGTGGTCGGTTGGAAAAAAAATTGTTGCAATAAACTCCGCTGGAAAAGCGCAGCGTTGGTTTGTGTTTTTAAAGGTAAATCTTCACGAATTTCATAGCTGAAATCATTATCAGCCGTTTGCTGAAAAAGGCGGGTCGCACTCCCCCACTTTTTTCTATTATAATTAAATGACAATTGTGTATGTCGTAGCCCAAAACTTCCTACTAAACCATCCGCCTGTAATTGCCACTGATGACCTCGCTGCCATTGATTTTGCAAATTAATCACTCCCCCAATCGCACCACTTCCCCAGCCCGCGCTATTATCACCCAGTTGCAATCCAACTTGATCCACAAAATTTAACGGGATCAACGCCAAATCTAATAGTCCCAACATCGGACTTTGAATTGGTAAACCATTCCACAACACCGCCGTATGCCCCGCCCCGCTACCGCGTAAACTCACCGTTGCCAATGATCCATTGCCATAACTTTTGATAAAAGCACCACTTTCTTGTGCTAATAAATCACCCAAATGTTGAGCAGGATAGTTACGTAATTGATCGGTCGTCCAGTTTTCCTGACGTTCACCTGTATTGTTTTGTCGAATGGAAATAGCTGTGATTTCAGCGGTCGGCAATAGCTGAATCGTATCGGCTTGCGTAATAGCCAAATAGGATAAGTGTAATAAAAAGATAAGAATAATTGCCGTTCGCAACGGATAGTTAGGTTTGCATCGGCGGCAGTAGGAAGGAAACGAAGTTGTAAACGACACCTTATTATATTACGAATGGCATAAAATTAACCTACTCATATAATAAGGACGTAAATAGACTTGAAGAATTTGGTTACAATAGCCTACGTTTCATTCCAATCTTTTCCTCCGAAAGGTTGAATGATGGGTATTAAAAAAATACTCAGATACATAGGCAGGTCTTCTGACTTACTGCACGAACTATCGCCTTCCCGAATTTAATGTGTAACGAGTAATGTATAATCTGTAATTACAAACGTGAACACAAAAGCTCAGTGGCTAAATTGATAGTCGTTTTTATTGGTAATAGAATATGTGGTATTACACATTATCCATTACACATTAATAAACAGCTTACAGCAGCGGGGACTGTTTTGGATTTACACCAAATTCCCTTTTAAGATATTGTTCTACGGTTTAGAACAGCATCACCAATGCTGCGACAAAAGTAGCAATTTTTTCTTACGGTCTCATGAAAAGGAAATTTTTGAGATTAATCTAGTATAGAGAGGTGATATTTTGATATTTCCTTACGGTTTGATTTAATTATTATGCTATTCCTTAATTAAGGAGAAAAAATCTACAAATTAATGATAATCAACATTTTATAATACTTTACTTAAAGTATTGGTTTGGATTTTTTTCTACGGTTTTGCAATTTTCATACGGTTTACATTTAAATTTTTCTTTTTTAGCGCAACTTTTTTCTTTCTATGTCGTGAAGTGAAATAATTAATGAAAAAATCTAATAGTAGTTTTATAAAAACACCTAAACGCCTTTAGGTTTTATACCTAAATATATTTTAAGTAATTACTATTTAGGGGCTTTTAATCAACTGATAATCAATTAGTTACGCGAGTAAACCCGTATAATAATATCTTCATTCCGTATTTTAATATCAATAAACCGTAGAATACTATCTTGCTAAGCCGTATGATAATATCTTTATCCCGTAGTGATATATTTCTACGGTTTTATAAATTGCCCTTATCCCGTAGAATAATATCAGGTTTATATCCTACTCTTGGTTCTAGCTTATGATTTCAATCAAAACAAATTTCATAAACCATTGATAATCAATTAGTTAATTCTAATACCGTATAAAAATATCTATTGCTTAGTAAAAGTTTTCTTCGTTCACTTCAAAGAATTTTTACTGTTTAGCAAATGAAATCAGCGTATTTTGGGATCTAATATAATTTTGTAACTAATTGATAATCAAGTAGTTAATTACTTAACCGTATAAAAATATCATCCTACGATTTATACCGTATAAAAATATCAATAAATACCAAAACCGTAGCATTTTCGCAGGATTAGCTGATTATCGAGCAAAAAACCGTAGAATAATATCAAAACAGTTTGATTTCGTCATTTTGAGCTGTGGAAAAAAATATAAAAAACCGTAGAATAATATCATTCCATAAAATTGTTATTCAAAACCGTAGCGCGTAGGTTTGTAGCATCAATACGGTTTTAAGTAGCCAAAGAAAATAATTTTAACCGTTTTCTGCTAAGAAGCTGTTTTAAAACTTCTGGTGAAGTCGAAAACGCCGTATTTTTTGTCAGGGCAAGGCTAGAAATTAGAAGTATAGTCCTTTTAAACGACTAATTTCTTAACGAAGTACTGGCGAAAAAGACAAGTTTGCAGACCAGCAGAAGTTTTAAAACAGCTTCT
>JBGCES010000969.1:0-2137 GCA_045106545.1 Saprospiraceae bacterium | reverse complement strand
CCGACGATACCGAGTTCGTTTTGTAGGAAACGATGTTTTTTCTCTCGATCCATATCTTCCCACCATAAGCGCAGATGTTCCATATCGTGCGTACTTGGCCTAGCGACACTGAGATAAGGTAAATCGGCGGTTTGCACAAATTCCGTCTTCGGAGTTTTGGACATTCGCTGAATTTCCAAAGTCAAAATTTCCAATTCTTCCATCACGCCTGGCACAACCTCAGGTACCATACCGAGGTCTTCACCACAGATCAACATATTAGTTGCCTCCTTGATAGCAGGTAGCTTCTCCATGGCTTGCTCCAGCCAAAATTCATCCTGTCTTTCGTAGAAATAATTCTGATATAACGCATTGACTTTGTGTTGATTAGCTTCATCTAGTTCGTAATAACTGCTAATCTTTTGCATCTCAATGCGCGGGTGGAAATACTCGCCATTTGAACCTTCGTGTTCAATGAAAAGTACATTGCCATGCAGGTCAAATAATCCTTTTTCTAAGTGTTTGTGCTGTGGGTGATTTTTCATCCACGCTTCTATTTTGCGTTGTGTATCAAATTCAGTTTTGAATTGATAGACTTGCCAATCGGTGCTATTAAAGAAGGTTTCGCGTACGGCATCTGCTTCCGAACCAAAGATTTGTTGGAGTAAATTTTCGCGTACGTAGGGGCGACACATTCGATCGTAATCGAACCAAATACCGCGTTCCGCAAATTCGTTGCGGTGAATCGGAATGGCTTTATTAAAATAACCCAGCGTACCGACCACGGCGTGTAAAGGAATTTGCCAAATGCGGAAAAAACCTAAAATGTGATCAATCCTAAACGCATCAAAGTAGCGAGATAGTTGCGTAAAGCGATTTTTCCACCATTGATAGCCATCTTGCGCCATGACTTCCCATTTGTAAGTAGGGAAACCCCAATTTTGTCCATCATCAGAGAATGGATCGGGTGGTGCGCCTGCTTGACCATCCATATTATATAATTCGGGACTCACCCAAGCGTCTGCACTGTGGCGGTGGATACCGATGGGAATATCTCCTTTTAAGACGATACTTTTACTACGCGCATATTCGCGGGCATCAACCAATTGCTTATCCAAATAGTATTGGAGGAAGTAATTGAACGCGATTTCATCAAAATGCTTCGCTTTTTGATCGGTGAGTTTTGCCAAACTAGCGGGAGAAAACTTGCTATACGTTTTCCACTGTTCAAATTCGGGCGTTTGGTATTTATCGCGTAAGTAGCAAAATGCCGCGTAAGGTTTTAACCAATGTGCATTTTCTTCAATAAACGTTTTGACGGCTTTTTTCTTTAAAAAACGGGTTTTTTGTTGTTCAAAAATCTGCCTAGCCCACTGCATTTTTAAACCTAAAACGGCTTCATAATCGACGACGGGCACTGCATTTAAACGATCTCGTTGCGCGCGAAATTCTTTTTGGTCAACTGCCTTTTTGAACCCTTCGATGCTATCCAGATTTAGATACATTGGGTGCAATCCAAAAACAGAAATTGCTTTGTAAGGATAAGAATCAATCCAGCCATTGAGTGAGTTGGTATCGTTGACGGGGAGAATTTGGACTAAGTCCATACCGAGCCGCTCCGTCCAATCGGTAAAGGCATTAATGTCGGTAAATTCTCCAATGCCCAGACTATTTTTAGTGCGAATCGAAAACACGGGAATCGCTAAACCTGTACCGCGCCAATCGCCAGCAGGGTGAGCAAAATTTTCGGCTTGCACGATGCGCTTTTCGCCTGATTTGGGTAGTTCTTCAATCTTTAAAATCCGATTGTCTTCTCGTTCTAAAAAGAGTAACTCGCCCGTTTTTTTATCTAAAATACCGAATTTATACTCAATTTTTCCCGTCGATTTTAAAGTTAAATCGATGCCCCAATTTGAATCACCCAGATATTGTAACGGCAATGCTTTTTCCAGTTGCCAGTTTTTCAATTCTTTACAACTACCTACTATTGCAACCGTCTGATTATCAGTGACTCGTGCTATTCGTAAACGAAAAGAAAGATTAGCAGCGGCGGCGACTTGTGGCGTACTTTTTTCGTTGTTTTGATTAAAAATAACGTCGGTAAAAGCTGAGGTAAAGAGTGAATTATCGCCTCGATCATTAGGTCGCCAGTGGTCGT
>JBGCES010000968.1:0-6577 GCA_045106545.1 Saprospiraceae bacterium | reverse complement strand
CCCTCGGTGTAGGTTTAATTTCGCTTTTGCTGATTTTAAATAAGCAAGTACAAGAAAAATTTGATAAAAATCAGGCAGGGATCAATTTGGTGATTGGTGCGAAGGGTAGCCCGATGCAACTGATTTTATCGAGTATGTACCACATTGATAATCCGACGGGGAATATTTCGATTCAGGAAATTAAACCCTTTTTGAATCCAAAACATCCACTGATTAAAACGGCGATTCCTGTTTCCTTGGGCGATAGTTATCGCGGCTATCGGATTGTGGGGACAACACCTGCTTTGCTGGATTTGTACAAAGGAGAATACGCGCAAGGTGAGATTTGGAATGCACCATTTGAAGTGGTGGTCGGCGCGGGAATTGCAGCGGATTTGAATATGAAGTTGGGAGATAAATTCCAAAGTTCGCACGGCTTTGTGCAAGATGATAATTTAATTCACGACGATGCACAGGCATTTAAGGTAGTCGGTATTTTACAACCAACGGGTTCGGTGATTGACCAATTAGCAATGACGGCGACGCAAAGTATTTGGCAAGTTCATGATAGTCACGATCACGGCGAAGAAGGGCATAGTGAAGAAGAACACAATCATAATGAAGAAGCCGAAGATCATGACGATCACGATCATTCAGACCATGATCATGCAGAACACGATCACGAAGGACATGATCATTCCGAGCATGACGATCACGATCATGCAGAACACACCAACGTTTCACCCAAAGCAGCATTTTCAAATGATCTCACTGCATATCCCGATAAACAAGTTACGGCATTGCTGATTCAATTCAAAGGGCGCAACTTTCAAGCTTTGAATATGCAGCGTTCGATTAATGAAAATACCGATATGCAAGCGGCTACGCCTGCGATTGAAATCAATCGTTTGTATAGTATGATGGGAGTAGGGATTGAAGCCTTGCAATGGTTGGCGATGGCGATTATTTTAGTATCGGCATTGAGTATTTTTATTTCACTTTACTCTTCTTTGAAAGATCGTAAATATGAATTAGCGTTGATGCGCGTGATGGGTGCGTCGCCCGCGAAGATTTTCTTTTTGATAATTCTAGAAGGATTGATCTTGGCGGTAATTGGCTATGTGATTGGTATTGCGTTGAGTCATATTGGGATGGAGTTACTGGCAGGTTTTATGAAAGATTCGTATCGTTACTCGTTTTCGGGCAAAGTGTTTTTAGTAGAAGAATGGTATTTGCTGGCGGGGTCGTTGTTGATTGGTCTGGTAGCGGCGATTATTCCAGCGATTCAGGCATCGCGGACGGATATTTCGGAGACCTTGAGTGGGAGTTAAAATTGTAACCAATTGTTCCTAATTGATAATCTTAAAAGCGTTCGTAAATGTCAGTCATTTGCGAACGCTTTTGCTTTTTACGCAAAAAAAGGACAAAAATTCATCAAAATTTAACATCTCACCAAACCAAATTTTTCTTGCCAAACCACGTCCTTCGACCGATTTTTATTAGCTAATCACGTGATTAGCTCCATGCTAATTTTAATATAATCCAAATTATATTCGGAATAACGCTTTTGGATCGGCTGGTTTAAAATTTTATTACGTATCAAACTTGCATTTGTCAAATAAAAACCCTCATCTTTGCATAGTAATTGTAAAAAATACACTAACTAATTATTCTATTTATTCACTCAAAAACAGTAATTATTCTACCCAATACTAGAGCCATTAAAATTTCATCCGATTTTTTCACTGAAAACATTATTCCTATGAAAGAGACAACTTATTTGAACTATAAATCACTGGCATTTTTCGTAATGCTATTTTTGACTACTACTGCTTTTTCTTTTCAGCCAACGGATACGTTTAGCAGACCAATGATTAAAGTAGTAACTTCTAGAGTTGAAGCATCCGCTGCTTTGTACTTATCTAACCTACAGTATCAGACCTTTAATGTAAGCATTCAAAATCAGGAAGGGGAGCAGATGCACAAGGAGGAAGTAAGCAACGATATTGGTTTTGCTAAAATGTATAACTTGACTGATTTAGCCGAAGGCAATTATGCTTTTCGGATTGAATGTGCTGACCGCGTTTTATTGCGTCCTTTTGCGATTCGTAAAAAACGCATTGTACTAAATGCGGACGATTATGTACAGCAACTGAAACCGATCGTAAATGTTCATGCTCGCATGGTAGAAGTAAGTGCAGATTTGAATCAGTACGAAAATAATCTAGCTGTAACCGTAATGGACGCACGTAATAATGTGGTTTACGAAGACAAGTTGCAACGTCCAGAAAGAACGACTAAGCGTTACAACTTAATGGGGTTGCAAAATGGTACTTACACCTTAAAAATTATGATTGAAGACAATCTGTTTTACGAGACGATTGTGTTGCGGTAAGGAGATGAGGGAGTAGAGAAGCGGGAAGAGAGAAAATACACTACTGATTTTGATTGGAAAAGTAGTCGAATATCTCGCTTCTCTCAATGAAATGATCTCGCTTCTAATTCGGAAAAATAAATATCACAATTGTCAATTGAAAATTTCAAAAGTGATGTTTGTTTTTCATCAATAAACATGTCTTTCTCTTCCAATAAGATAGTTAAATACAAAGGAGAGGGTAGTGGTTCGCCGCTACCCTTTTTTTGTTGCTATTAATTTTAAAACACTTTCCGCCAACCCTGATTCACTTGGGGTCGTTGCTATATATATATGTGTAAGACCGATTTTATGTAGTGTATTTGCTGTGGTAACGCCAATTGCAATAACCGATTGATTGGCGCGGAGTGATTTATTTTTAAAATAAGCCCGCGCATTTAAAGGACTCGTAAATACCAAAATATCAAAATCACCCAACTCAATATCCGTCCGCATTTGATTATCATAAATCACCAAATCTACGACCTCAATTTTTTTTTCTAATAAAGTTTGAACTGATTTGCGGGAACGTTGAGCACGTGGAAAGAGTACGCGTTGTCCTTTTGCGAAAGCTAAAAAATTCGATGCGGTAATTGGTGGATTTCCATTTCCAATAAAATCTATTTGGTCAACATACTTCTTTAAGGTGGCAGCAGTTCGTTCACCAATTGCGGCATAATGGCAGTTGGGATAATCAGATTTTTCTATTTGTTGAAAAAAGAAACGCACGGCAGTTTTAGAATAAAAAAAAATCCAATCCACTGTAGGTAAGGTCAAAAAGGGAATGATTCTAAATTTTAATAGACTTTCTCCGTGTACCGTAGCACCCGTTGCTGAAATTTTTTGTAGAAAAACGCTGTCGGCACTTAATTCGCGACTAATAAAAACTGACTTCGCCATAAGGATTGAATAAACTAAACAACCGAATATAAATTGCTAAATATCAGGAATTAATAAAATTAAAAAAGGAAAAATTTATAAATCAACAAATCACAAAATGAACATTTCCTTGACTACCGTTAAAATATTGGAAACCATCGTTTTGTAAGTAGAAAAAATCATTATGATTCGTTTCACATAATTGTAAAAAAAACGAAAATCAACTTTTTTTAACAACGCAGAATGCCTACATTTGCAGCGATTTTCAGGAAATAGTAAAGAAAAATTACTTTTTTTGTTTAAATCACATGAAACAAAGTAAAATTAATTGATAGAATGATTTAAAGCAATGAGTTTAGTACTTATCTTTTTTCATTCATAATTCATCATTATTTCAATATGGCAAACGTAGGTCAAATTAAGCAAATCATTGGTCCTGTAGTGGACGTGAGCTTCGCTAAGGAAGGTGCGAAATTACCCGAAATTTTGAACGCTTTAGAAATTACACGTTCAAGTGGTGAAACATTGGTATTAGAAGTACAACAGCACTTAGGTGAAGATAGTGTACGGGCGATTGCCATGGAAGCTACTGATGGTTTGACGCGTGGTACAGATGTATTAGATACAGGTGTACCAATTTCGATGCCCGTAGGTGACCAAATCAAAGGTCGTCTATTGAACGTAGTAGGAGAGCCAATCGATGGAATCGGACCATTGCCTAAAGGTGATAATGCAGCTTCAATTCACCGTAAGCCACCTTTATTTGAAAATTTATCAGTAGAGAAGGAAGTATTATATACTGGTATCAAAGTAATTGACTTAATTGAACCATACTTGAAAGGTGGTAAAATTGGTTTGTTCGGTGGTGCAGGTGTAGGTAAAACGGTACTAATTCAAGAGCTGATCAATAATATTGCCAGCGGTTACGAAGGTATTTCAGTATTTGCAGGAGTAGGAGAACGTACGCGGGAAGGAAATGACTTGCTACGGGAGATGATTGAATCAGGTATCGTTAAGTACGGTGATAAATTCACGCACAGCATGGAAGAAGGCGGCTGGGATTTGTCAAAAGTTGATATGAAAGAATTGACAAATTCTAAAGCAACATTCGTATTTGGTCAAATGAACGAACCTCCTGGCGCACGTGCGCGGGTAGCATTGTCTGGTTTGACGATTGCAGAATATTACCGTGATGGTGACTTGAGTGACCCAACTGGCGGTCGTGATATCTTGTTCTTCGTGGATAATATTTTCCGTTTTACACAAGCGGGTTCTGAGGTGTCAGCACTTTTAGGACGGATGCCATCAGCAGTAGGATACCAGCCAACTTTGGCAACCGAGATGGGGATCATGCAAGAGCGGATTACATCTACCAAGCGTGGTTCGATTACATCTGTACAAGCAGTTTATGTACCTGCGGATGATTTAACTGACCCTGCTCCAGCGACTACTTTTGCTCACTTGGATGCAACGACGGTATTGTCACGTAAGTTAGCAGCGATTGGTATTTATCCAGCGGTGGATCCTTTGGATTCTACTTCTCGGATTTTAGATCCACAGATTATTGGTGACGAGCACTACAACACTGCGCAAGATGTAATGCAGATTCTACAGCGTTACAATGAATTGCAAGATATTATCGCGATTTTGGGTATGGAAGAATTGTCTGATGAAGATAAGATGACTGTAAACAGAGCGCGTAGAATTCAACGTTTCTTATCTCAACCGTGCCACGTAGCAGAGCAGTTTACAGGTTTGAAAGGGGTATTTGTTTCGATTGAAGAAACGATTCGTGGTTTCAAAATGATCTTAAATGGTGACATGGATGAGTATCCAGAACCAGCATTTAACTTGAAAGGAACTATCGATGACGTAATCGAAGCAGGTAAGAAGATGTTAGCGGAAGCATAAAATTTTGCAACCTGCAAGCGTGTTTAATGTTGATAAAATCATTCATTAAACTTTCTTAAAAAGTTGTTAAAAATATATTTTTTTAAAAAATCAAACCTAAATTTAGTCTACTTTTGGGACTAGATAGTTTGGTAAGAACCAGAAATGTCAATGAATATTTCAGTTTTAGCACCAGAACGCGAAATTTTCAACGGTGAAATTAAAGCGGTAAAAGTACCAGGCGTAGGCGGTGAATTTCAGATTTTAAATAATCACGCACCACTAGTTTCGGCACTTGATGCAGGTCAAGTTACCATCAAAAAAGGTAACAATGAAGAATTAAGTTTCGGCATCGAACGTGGTTTCATCGAAGTACTAAATAACGAAGTCTCCTTGCTTGTACAAGGAGTTGAAGAATAAGTCATTTTGCTGAATATAGTTGGGGGATAAAGTCATTTTACTTTATCCCTTTTTTAATGCGAAAGATTAACTATTCTTTCGAGCGAAGTGAGAAAATGTAAAATGTAAAAGTTGGCGACTGTGCTAGCTTTTACATTTTTTGTTTTTGGGTATTAATATGAAAATATTTTTTGTAACATATACTATATGGCGATTTCAAAGAAAGGCTTAAGATGCATTAGAGTATTGGGAGAAAATTTTTACTGGCGAGTAAGGAAGAAAATTTCATCATGATGAAGCATATAACGAACAACTTGGAATTCCGATTCAACATGGGAGTGGTGGGCAGTTACTGATTGCTTATATTGGTTATGGAAGATCTGTTGATTATGGTCGAGAATCAATAAAATCCATTACCCCATTAATTATAAAAAATTGCATGCTAGAAGCGATTCAATTAGGCTGGGAATTTGACAAAACAAAGAAGCCCGTAAGTTTGGTAAATGGAAAACTTACCACTGATACCAAAGCGGCAAAATGGGAAGCTGGATGAGAAAATAGCTGTGATATTTTACATTTTACTTGACCTCAATTAAACCTTCCTATCTTCATTTCGTCTAAACACTAAATCATAAAAGCAAAACCCACGGCGCGACCGTCAACCGTCTGCCGTCAACCGTCCACCTTGCGAGAACATTCAGACGAACACATTTTAAAGCTAATTCATCAACCTGCTACGCAACAGCAAGGGTTCCGTCTTTTGGTAGTTACTTACCAAGAGCGATTGTATTGGCATATTCGGCGCATGGTAATGGAGCATGAAGATGCCAATGATGTTTTGCAAAATTGCTTGGTGAAGGTGTATCGGAGTATTGATAAATTTAAAGGGCAATCCAAATTATATACTTGGTTGTACCGCATTGCTACGAATGAAGCGATTACTTTTTTAAATAAAAAAAAGCGTATTGCGGTTACTTCCATTGATGATGAAGACGTGATGACGCCCGCTCAGCAATT
>JBGCES010000967.1:0-12004 GCA_045106545.1 Saprospiraceae bacterium | reverse complement strand
CATATACTAGCTAACCAATCCGATAATGGTCAATATCAGAATCGCTATTGCACTTTGATGGGCAGATTGGACTGCTTCGGGTGAACCTCTTTTCATAAGAATTAATAATTTTTTCACGTAAAGAACCGTTCCATCACTGTTTTTTTATAAGTCAGCCCAATCGGCAGCCACTGTTGGTTTTCCAAAAGTAATTGATTCCCTGATACTTTTTCCACCCAATCTAAATTTACGATATACGAACGATGGATACGGATGAAATTCGACTGCTTAAGCTATCTAAGACCAGCAATTCCTGCTGTTACGTTACGATTTTGACGTAATCCACTTCTGCTTTAAAAAATAAGATTTCAGAGGTTTTAATTTTATAAGTCGTCTTGTCGGCATAGATAAAGTAAGTCGCGTCTTGTGATGGACTAGCGAGCTGTTGTTGCTGGATGCGTTGAATGGATTTGTAGAAACGCGCAAAGGAAAAGGGTTTCAATAAATAATCGGTCGCGGCAATTTTAAAGGCATCTAAGGCAAAATTCGGATAGGCGGTAGTGACGATCACCTGTGGTGGCTGCGCCAAACTTTTCAAATATTGAATCCCATTTAATTCGGGCAATTGAATATCTAAAAACAACAAATCTGCCCGTTGCAAAAGATCACTTTCTACATCCAAACCCGATTCAAACGTACCAAGTGGTTGTAAAAATGAATTAGAAAGTTGTTTTGTCCCACTAGGCAATTTGCCAATAAGAGTAGGGTAAATAGAATAGTTGTCGTACGCCTATCTTTGTTTTTGTTCAAAAATATACGCGCTACTAGGCTTATTTAAATTTAATCTGTGAACGTGGGCGGTGGCTCTGTTAAAAAGGTGAATTGGAGTGAATCTCACCGCATCCAATTTTTAAACCGCACCATCCGATCAATAGAAGTGAACAAATCTAGTTCAGGATTAGCAGCTAATATCACTTTCATTTTGGTAGGCGACACCATGTAAATATGCTGAATGGCGGTTCGGGAAATAATGTATTGCCGATTGATACGAAAAAACTGGTCGGGGTTTAATTCTTTTTCTAATTGGGAAAGAGAAGCGTCGATGGGGTAAGATTTTTTACCGTTAATGGTGAGGAAGGTAATTTTGTTGGAGGAGTGAAAATGCGTAATGTCTTCGACCGCGATTGGTCTTAATTTTTTACCGATTTGTACCAAAAATCGTTCTTTAAAAGTGGGTTCTTTTTTTAATAAATGTTGTAAATCAGTGAGGTCAATTTTATGTTCAGATTGGGGTGAAAAATGGTTTTTAAATTTCTGGATGGAGGCTTTCAATTCTTTTTTGCCAATGGGCTTTAAGAGATAATCAATGCTTAAATATTTGAATGCCTTTAGGACATATTGGTCGTAAGCAGTCGTGAAAATAATAGGCTGATGAAGTTCTATTTTTTCTAATATTTCAAACGCGCTGCCGTCCGTCAAATGGATGTCCATAAAGAGTAAATCGAATACGCAAGTGGGTAAAATTTGTACTGCCGCTTTGACCGATTCGATGCGAGCGACAACCTCAAAAGCCCCATCGATTTGCTGCACCATGCGGGCGAGGTGGTCAGCGGCAATCTTTTCGTCTTCGATAATGACAACTTTATACATCTGTAGGATTGATTAAGGGAACGATGGCAACAAATTCATCATTTTTCACCGTGAAACTATAATTTTTTTTGTCTAATAATGCTAGCCGTTTTTTCAAATTACTCAAACCCAATCCCAGTGAGTCCGTCACATCACTTCTTGGTTGTAAATTATTTTTCACAATCAATTGCTCATCTTTTACACAAAAATTGAGGTGTAGCGGGCGTTCTTGATCCACGACATTGTGTTTTATCGCATTTTCTACCAATAATTCTAAAGTCATAGAAGGAAGGAACCAATCCTTTCGCTGCGGCGAAATGTCGATCGTGAGCGGAATTTTATCATCAAAGCGAATTTTGAGCAAATACATATACGATTCCAAAAACTGAAATTCTTGTTCAACCGTACTGACTAATTCTTCGCTTTGCTCCAGTACATACCGATAAACTTTGGCCAATTCCTTAATAAATTGCGCCGATTTATCTACATCCTGATAAATCAATCCCGATAGTACATTTAACGTGTTAAACATAAAGTGAGGGTCAAGTTGCTTGCTCAGCACACTTGCTTTGAGTTGGGCTTGCTCCTTTAGAATTGTTGCTATTTCCAGCTTTTTTTGCGCTTGACGCGTCAAATACGCAAAGACTTCTTCCACCACAAAAATCAGCAGCACACAGTAAAAAATGGCCTCCGCTACGATTCGCATAAAGTCCGTTAGCGTCCATGCTCTAATCGGCTTTCTTTCCCAATCTTCTGGCTGATCATCAAGTGCATTTAGCTTGATTTTCTTATCTAAGATTTCCTGATAAAAAGGCGGAATACCATGCTGAGTTAAATAGTAAGCTAATGGTAATAGAACAACCGCAGCGACAATCGCCGTAGCAGCTAATATGATTCCTAATTGAGTAAAAAATCTTCGCGGCAGCGCAGTCGCCCAAGGGTAAGATTGTTCGAGTCGATGGATGATTTTCTCCACTCGTTTGCGAAAAAAAACGACTGCCAACAAAAAGAACAATAGTACAGTCCATTCTTCCAAAGTGAAAATAAGTCCCTTACTCGGATCGAGCAAATCGGGGAGAATCAAGCCAAAAAATAGAACGGTAAAAACTAAACCATAGAGTATATTTTTATTCATATTTAATCCATTCATTAGACTTCCAATGTTCCAATAACATTGGAGACCTTATTTACCTGTAAGTAGAGTTAGGGAATAGGAAATACCAGTGAAAGCTAGAGCGCAGCAGAAAACTGCACCCTAGCGAGGGTAGGTCCAATGCCCTTACATATTTATTTTGACTGCAAATATGGTGTAAGTCGCTCACCATGAACGCTTTGCGACAATTAGACAATCAGGCAATTTTGTCAATCTACTTAATGGTGTAATTGCGAAATTGTACACGTTAGATGTGAGTCACAATTGGACAATTACACCATTACACCATCGATCTCTTTAATCACAAGGCTTCGTCCAGCCAATTTTATACATCGAATGTCCGCCATTCAGCGGGCCTTGCGAGTCGGCAAGATAAATATATTCATTGTTACTATCAATATAAATGCCATCGGGGCGCGTCATGCCCAGCCCATCGGGAATACTAACTTGACAGCTTTGCGTACCATCTGTACTAAATTGATAAATGGCACTAAAAGTAAGTACATAAAGCGAACCGTCTGCGTGCGCAAATAAGCCGCTCGGCGAATCAGCCACGGCAAATTCTACCCCTTTTGTTACCGCGCCATTCTCGCCCAAAGTGACCGCAATTACAGCACTCAAATCTTGAATCCCAACGTAGAATGCCCCCGTTGCCGCCGAATAGGTAATCGCTTCGATACCTTTATCCACGTTAGTAGAAACGCCAATCTCGGACAAATCCCATTCCTCTTCAATGTCGCCATTGGTGAGGTTCATTTTGTAAATGTAATTGTATTCATCGCCAATGTACAAATAGCCATCTTCTGGTCCAAACGTCAGTGCTTCCATATCTACTTCGTGCCCATTTACACCGCTAAAAGGAAAGGCTTGCACTACTTCGTCGGTTGTTAGAGATGCTTTTACCACCGATTTGGGATTGTAAGAAGTATAGTCACCACCATTGACCGGATGTACGCCGTTGACGGCAAAATAGGTATCGTCTGCTTCGTTAATAACGACTCCGCTATTTCTAAAAGTATTGTCAATACCTGCGCCGTCACCCGCTGTGACTTGGTCGGCTAAAGCGTTACCATAAGTTTCCGTATCGGTATAAATTAGATCTGTAGAGACAGCATTTCCGTCGATAGTGACATCGTCATTACAGCCAAAAGTCGTAGCTAAGATAATGGCAATCGCAATCATTTTTACGTGATTCATTTTATTGATTTTTAAGTTTAAGTTGTTTTGCTACGCCGCAAATTTCTTCTGCCGCCTAGCTTAAAGTGGAGTAAAATCTACGCGGTAGCAGGAAGCTACGGCGTAGAGAGATGTATATCCCACGCTTTACGAGATATTCTTGCAAGGGTGCTCCGCTCTATTAGATAATTTAAGAGGAGCATCGCTCTGCGCCGTAAAAAACGCGTGCCTCAAATCCTTGACAATAGGGCATTTTCTTGTAAACTGACGGCGCATAGCGCCACGCCCCTTGGTAATACTAAATTGTCAAATAACTTGGCGGCGCATAGCGACGCTCCCCTTAAAACAAAAAGATAAACTTGCTATTTCTCCAAAGATATACGGAATGCAGACAGGCTGAAACTAATGGTTGACGAGCATGGAATTAAGCAGACTGAATGACCACAGTTCGCCGATAAGTGAGGCTGGCTAATTCAAAAAAAGGACTCATCTCCGATTATCCGCCATTCAGTATCTAAAATCCTTGACTCTTCTTTTTATGGCTTTTCAAATGGACTAATCCTATTTCCACTCGCGTTTTACGAGCATTATTTTCATAAAAACATTCATTGATAAATTGCTCTGAATTGGGTTCGATGAAATTTGTCAATAAACCCACATACGTATAAACATGAATAGACAAATCAAATTTGTAATTGGCGCTCTCTTTTTAGGTATGGTATTATTCAACTCCGCTTGTCAGGTCGATAATGATAATTTCAATCTAAATAATAATCCAGATGATCTAACTGAAATTAGTGCTTTACCAACAACAGTGCTTTCGCCTAATAATAATCCCACTTCTACGGAAAAAGTCGAATTGGGACGCGCCCTCTTTTGGGATCCGATTTTGTCGGGCGCGAAAGAGATTTCCTGTGCGACTTGTCATCATCCGAGATTTGGCTACGCCGACGGTCGCGAGTTATCGTCAGGAGTGGATGGAACGGGACTTGGACCAGCGCGGAGGAATGGGACTTTAGTGCAAAGAAATGCGCCGACCATTCTCAATACTGCTTTTAATGGAATTGACCTTGGAGGCGATTATAATCCAACTGCTGCGCCCATGTTTTGGGATAATCGCGCGACGGGTTTGGAAGAGCAAGCCTTGCTGCCGATTCTATCTAAGGAAGAAATGCGCGGAGAACTAATTGCCGAAGCGGATATGTTGGATACGGTCGTTCAACGTCTGCTGTCGATTCCTGCTTATCAAACCTTATTTGAAGCTGCTTTTGGTAATAATACGATCAATGAAAATCGCATCGGCGAAGCCCTCGCTGCTTTCCAACGTACGCTGATCGCCAACAATAGCCCTTTTGACGAGTATATGCGGGGCAATCAAAATGCTTTAAGTCAGGCAGAAATTGCGGGCATGAATACTTTTGTAGAAGTCGGCTGCGCCAATTGCCATAACGGACCAATGTTTTCCGATTTTGAATTACATACGCTAAGTACGCCCGATCATCCATTGGTAAGCGATGACGGCGCAACGGGGAATTTTGATTTTCGTACGCCTTCTTTACGCAATTTAGCGTTTACTGCGCCCTATATGCACAATGGCGTATTTGACGATTTGGAAGAGGTCTTAGAATTTTATGATGAAATATCAGGTGGAAATGGTGATTCCCAAAATCCGAATGTAAATGATAACGAAATCGACAACGATGCGGAGGATTTGCAATTAAATGGCAGAGAAATTCGAGAAATCATCTCGTTTTTAAATACCTTAAATGACGACGATTTTGATACCACTATTCCGCAAAATGTGCCAAGTCGGTTGTCGGTTGGAGGCGGTATTGATTAGAAATGCTATGGAGGTTAGCGTCTTTTTTTATGAAATCGTTAAAACTCAACTCTTGTCCGTAGTAGTACGTTTGCTAAACTTTCAAAGTTTAGTAAACGTAAAAGAAATGGCGTTTAGGTTAATGAATTTCATCACATCTCTAAAACTCCATCTACTAACAGGCGATCCATCTTTTGATTGAAAGGCTTTCTTTGGTGGGTGTTTGGAAAAGGAATATTCGGGATGGGAAGTCCTAAGAAATCACCAAGCGGTTTCCAGCCTTCTTGTACCTTGAATACCAATAATTGCTCTGCGGGAATAGTAGCTTTTACTTGCTCAAAATGCGCGTGATACAATTCAATTACCATAGCTTTATCAGTAAATTTTCCTTTGAATTGCCCATTCCAAATCAGTTTATCAGCAAACTGAAAAACGGGCGCAACTTGGCGGGCATCCGCGGAACGGATCATGTTCTAAAACAAGCGCATAAAGTCGCTGGCCGTTTTGGGTTTACCTCGATAAATCGTTTCCAGCACGCTATTATACCAAGCCTCAGGGTCTCTATGGCTGTGAATAAATTTAGCATTAGGATATTTTTCGAGCAATTCCCGATAATACAAACTCGTCGGATAATCCACCGTAGCGACGTAGCCCTCAAATAACGCCTCCCAATCGTAATGCCCCGTTTTGTAACCTTTCTTCAAGTATTTGACTCGTTCCGACTGAGCCAAAAGTTCAACCATGTGGAAGCACTTTCCGCCCAATAATTGCTCCAGTGCTAATTTTAAAGATTTAGTACCTGTTCTTCCTAAACCCGTTCCGATGACTTGTAGAGACATATTTTTTTAGTTTTTAGTTACTTATGTCTGTACGTTCAGAAGGAATAGATGAGTTGCTTAGAGTTAGAATAAACATAGTCCGCAATCACCAACCGCTTACGTTTCTTCTATGGCAACAACTCAAAAACTGAGTTTGAGGTATTTTTAATTTAAATAATCTGATCGTGCAAAATATGATCAATCTGGGGCAGATTACATAAATATATAGACTGTACAAATGGACTTTTTGTATAAAACAATCAATGCTATTTATCTAAATTCCTCGATTTTTATGCTAAAACAAAAAACGCCTCTACGTTTAAACCCGAAATTTATACAACTAATATCCGTTGGTTCTTGTTAATTTTACGACTTTTGCCGCGTTACATATATTAGTTATATGGTGATTCGACATTACAAATTATTCATTACACATTATACATCAAAAAATTATCGAAACTATAAAAATATACGAAGCTCTGCGTACGGTTATTGATCCCCAAACGGGTCAAGACATCGTAAAAGCGGGACGTATTCAAAAGTTAACAGTGGAGGGCAAGGATGTCAACTTCGATTTGCAAGTGACAGGTTTGGACGCTGGAACCAAGAGCAGTATTAATTTTGCTTGTATTGGAGCGATTCAAAATCTCTATCCACAGGCCGAGGTGAATGTACATATGCTTTCGCAAACGCCACAGGCAACTACAAGCACGAGCACGCTTCCACATGTAAAGAACATTATTGCGGTGGCAAGTGGGAAAGGCGGCGTAGGAAAATCTACCGTGGCTGTCAATTTAGCGATGGCATTGAAAGCCAAAGGGGCGAGAGTTGGCATCATCGACGCCGATTTGTATGGACCATCGTTACCGACGATGCTTGGCTTGCAAGGTCAACGTCCGAAGGTGCAAAACATTCACGGCAAGCCACGAATTTCGCCAATCGAAGTACATGGGATGCCTGTGATGTCCATTGGGTTTATCATCGAACCGGAACAGGCAGTCGTATTGCGGGGACCACGTTTAGGCGGTATTATTAAGCAATTTTTTAATGAGGTCACCTGGCCGCCATTGGATTATTTAGTGGTCGATTTACCGCCTGGAACGGGTGATATTCAACTGACGATGGTACAGACTGTTCCCGTTACGGGCGCTGTCTTGGTCACAACGCCACAGGAAGTTGCGGTAGCGGATGCCATCAAAGCGATGAATATGTTTTTGTTGCCTTCCGTAAATGTTCCTATCTTGGGAGTAGTTGAAAATATGTCATGGTTTACGCCTGCTGAGTTACCGAACAATAAATATTATATCTTTGGTCAAGGCGGTGGTAAGAAATTGACTAAAATGAGTAAGACCATGTTATTGGGGCAAGTACCGCTAGTACAAGGTATCCGCGAAGCGGGTGACGCTGGACAACCTGCCTTTTTACAACAAAACCCAATAGTTTCTAACGCTTTCGCGAAAGTGGCGGAAAATACAATGCGACAATTAGCAATTCGCAACGAAATGTTGCCGCCAACGGAAATGGTGGGCGTACAGTAATCAAACAAACCATCAAACATAAATACAATGACAAACGAGGAAAAAACGGACTTACTTGCAGCTATCGACAACGCCCTTGAAGATGTGCGTCCGCACCTCAAAGTGGATGGCGGTGACGTAGAATTAGTGGATGTGACTGAAGATAAGGTTGTGAAAATCAAGTGGTTAGGTGCATGTGAAGGTTGCAATATGTCAGTAATGACTATGCGTGCAGGGATTGAGCATGCGATTAAGAGTAAAGTGCCGAGTATTACTGGCGTTGAGGCGGTGAATGGGGTAGGAGTGAGTTAATGGAGCACAGGTTTTTAACCTGTGAAAATCACATTTTATTCTTAGTTTACAAAAATGAAGTGATGAATTACACTGAATTTGCTCAGCAATCTATCAAATCATTCAAATCTGTTCAAAATCGATTTTCTGATCGTTTTAAAATCAATGATTACGATAATTGGTTCTACGATCAACACACCCAACTGCTTTCTTTTTCTAATAAAAATGATGATCAGGAACTAAATTTCAAATATATTCCAATCGGCACTTTTTCAAAAAAGTCGCAAACATGGATGTGGTCATGGAATAATAGAACTTCTGTAGAAAAAGGAAAATACATTATTTCCGAATTAAAGAATTTTGGCGAGAGAAAAGGTTATGACAGACTAATCGAAGGTCATTTTGCAGCGGATGAATTCACGGGCTGGGAATTTATCGCTATTGCTCACAAAATACTAGGTGGAGTTGGTGGTTATCGCGTTAAATCTGACCATCTTGAAATTTATTTTTTGGTCTATGAACATATTGATAATAAAATAGCGCGTCAGATTAAAGAGCAGCAGAAAAAATTGATTCAATGTGACCGACATGGACAACAACGCATGGCGTTTGTCTGTCAGCATCTTTTTCATGGGGTGGCAGTAGGATTTGAAGAAGTATTTCCATCGCATCAAGGCATGAAATTGGAAGAAGATGATGATTTTCAAGCTTGGTGTACTGTTTGCGAAAAAGAACGAGTAAAAGCAGATGGTTGGAACGATGAACTGATGAAATTTGCGGATATAAAATTGGTTTGTGAAGATTGCTATTTTGACATTAAAGCGAAGTATCAGAATAAGAATTAAAACTATAGTTGTAAAATAATCTTCACAGGTTAAAAACCTGTGCTCCAATATGACACGAAAAGAACTCTACCAACAAATCCAACGCAAACAATCTTACCTCTGCGTCGGTCTCGACAGCGATATTAACCGCATTCCTAAGCATCTTCAACATCACGCCGATCCGATTTTTGAATTCAATAAGCAAATTATTGATGCGACCAAGGATTTATGTGTGGCGTATAAACCTAATATTGCGTTCTACGAAGCGCATGGTGCAAAAGGCTGGGAAAGTTTGCAAAAAACGCTAGATTATATTCCTGATTCGCATTTTACAATCGGAGATGCAAAACGCGGTGATATTGGCAATACCTCGCGTTTGTACGCCAAAGCTTTTTTTGAAACTTTGAATTTTGATAGTGTAACCGTCGCGCCGTATATGGGCGTAGATTCGGTTTCTCCTTTTTTAGAATTTGAAGATAAATGGGTGATTTTATTGGGTTTAACGTCCAATAAAGGCAGTCAAGATTTTCAAATGGCCCAGCAAGAAAACGGTCAGCCGCTTTATGAAAAAGTCATGCGTCGAGCGCAAACATGGGGAACACCCGAAAATCTGATGTTCGTCGTTGGGGCTACGCATCCGCAGAAATTTGAGGAAATACGGGAAATTGCACCCGATAATTTCTTGCTCGTTCCGGGAGTCGGCGCGCAAGGCGGTGATTTGGCAGGATTGAGCAAATATGGAATGAACGATCATTGTGGTCTGTTGGTCAACTCTTCACGCGGGATTATTTTTGCCAGTGAGGGAGAAGATTTCGCGGAAGCAGCACGTCAATCGGCAGCTAAATTGCAAGGGCAAATGGCAGAACGGTTGACGGCGGACGGTTGACGTTAGACGGGCAACAACTTTCAAACCACCTTTACACCACCTTCAAACCACTTTTTCTATGAATTTAACCTTCTACGGACAAGCCTGTTTTGGCGTTGACATTAATGGTAAACACCTCTTGTTTGACCCCATGATTTCTTCTAACCCTTTGGCGAAAGATATTGATATGGACAGCATTCCAGCCGATTATATTCTGTTGACCCACGCGCATTTTGACCATACGGAAAATGTAGAACAAATTGCGACGCGCACGGGCGCTACTATCGTTGCCAATTGGGAAATTCATAATTATTACCAAGCCAAAGGGTACAAAACGCACCCGATGAATCAGGGCGGTAAGTGGAAATTTGATTTTGGTACGGTCAAAAGTGTTGCGGCAGTACATACGAGTTCATTTGTTGATGGAACTTACGGTGGAAACCCGAATGGATTTGTTATTTGGGGTGAAGGCTTTAGTTTTTATCATGCAGGTGATACGGCGTTGACAATGGATATGAAATTAATTCCAATGACCTGTCCCAAATTAGATTTTGCCATTCTGCCCATTGGCGATAATTTTACGATGGGATTTGACGATGCAGTTATCGCAGCTTCGTTTATTGAATGTGATAAAATTGTTGGTTGTCATTTTGATACCTTTGGTTTTATTAAAATAGATCACGAAGAAGCTAAAAAAGCCTTTGCGACTCAACAAAAAGCACTAATTTTGCCCGAAATTGGTGAAACTGTTGAAGTTTAGACCGTTTCACTGTGAGAAGACAGACCACTTCGTTGTCAGACCGCTACGCTGTCAGATATTCACCCGCTGTCTGACTTCTGACAGCGTAGCGATCTGACAGTGAAACGGTCTGTCTTCTAATAGTCATCAAAAAATTCAAAGGGGAATTTATTTTTTGATCAATATAAATATCAATGGGAAAAGTTATCGCGATTGCGAATCAAAAAGGTGGGGTAGGTAAAACGACGACTTCGATTAACCTCGCTGCTTGTGTTGCTATTTTGGAAAAGAAAGTGTTGCTGATCGACTCCGATCCGCAGGCTAATGCGAGTTCGGGGGTCGGTATTTTAGAAGCAGATATTGAGGAGAGTATTTACGATTGCTTGATTGAAGATTTAGATCCATTTGAAGCAATTTATGAAACGGATACGCCCAATTTGCACTTGATGCCTTCGCATATTGATTTGGTGGGCGCAGAAATCGAATTGGCAACCAAGCCCGAACGCGAATATGCTTTGAAAAAAATCATTGATACCGTTCGGGATGATTACGATTATATTTTTATCGATTGTTTGCCGTCGCTTGGTTTGATTACGTTGAATGCACTGACGGCTTGTGATACAGTGCTAGTTCCAGTGCAATGTGAGTTTTATTCACTCGAAGGATTGGGTAAATTACAGCGTACTTTGGCGATGGTGAAAAAGAACTTGAATCCCAATTTGGAAATCGAAGGTATTTTATTGTCGATGTACGATCGTCGTTTGCGTTTGGCAAATATCGTAGTAGAAGAAGTACGAAAGCTGTTTAAAGATAAGGTTTTCAATACGATTATTCATCGCAATTCCAAAATCGGTGAAGCACCGAATAAAGGCGTTCCCGTTTTATTATATGATGCAGCTAGTAAAGGCTCGATTAATTTCCTCAACCTATCAAAAGAATTTCTGAAACGCAACGGTGAACAAGTGAAACTGAAAAAGAAACGGCGTAAGAAGAAAGTTAAAAAGTAATCAGTGACTAGTGATCAGTGATTAGATGTAAGTCAGTCATTGATCACTAATTCCCAAAAATTCTTACCTTTACCGATATTCCAGTCTCAGTCAACTTATTTTTAGAAACCTACCTATTCCTTTTTCCACAAGAATTGTTCGGCATATTTGTTATTTTTTTTAGGCTTGTACAAAGTTTTGCAAAAGA
>JBGCES010000966.1:0-2166 GCA_045106545.1 Saprospiraceae bacterium | reverse complement strand
CAGATCAAGATTGAATCCCTTTTTCTGCTCAATCAGATAATCCGGCGTCATTGACAGTACCAACTGATTTTGCGGCAGAGAAAAATGGCGGATGGCACGATGCGTTTAATGGATTGTTACTGCTTGGTTATAGCGGTCTTGCATTTGAACCATATTCGGCAGCTGAAAGCGGTTTTTTTGTGCCAAATGATGGTCGAAGTATAGTAAAAATGGAAGATGAAAGCGGCAAAGACATATATGTAGCGGGGCAGAATAAAGGAACGTTTAAGTTTTTTAGAAAATCAAAATAGTATTGAGCAATTACAAAAACATAGTAATTTACAAAAAGCAGTATGTCCTTTCATACGCTTTCGTTGCTATGCTTTCATTGATCTTTTGCTCATCTTGTTCGGACAATCAAGCTTCTGAACCCCAACTCTTCCAACTCCTCACACCTGAACACACTGGCATTTATTTTACCAACGAAATCACCGAAAATGACACCCATAACATCCTCAATTTTACCAATCTTTACACGGGATCGGGCGTTGGCATCGGCGATTTTAACCGCGATGGACAGCCCGATGTTTTTCTGGGTGGCAACATGGAAAGTAGCCAACTATACTTAAACCAAGGCGACTTAAAATTTACAAATATCACCGCAAACGCAGGCGTAAAAACGGAACGCTGGATTACAGGCGTCGCCGTAGCGGATGTTAATGTCGATGGCTGGGATGATTTATACCTCAGCGTTTCGGGGAAGGCGAGTGCAGAACAACGCAAGAATGTATTATTTATCAATAATCACGATAGCACTTTTAGCGAACAGGCGGAACAATACGGCATCGCGGATACGGCTCAATGTACCCACGCTAACTTTTTCGATTACGATTTAGATGGCGATTTAGACTTGTTTGTGATTGTGAACCCGACTGATTATACTTTATACAATGTCAATACCGTCAAAAAACGTAAACTCAATGGCGAAGCGGCGAGCACAGACAAATTGTATCGAAATGATGGTGGAAAATTTACGGATGTTTCCAGTGAGGCGGGTATTTTAGCTGAAGGTTATAGTCTTTCGCTCAACGTAAGTGACTTAAATTCAGATGGTTATCCCGATGTCTATATCACTAATGATTTTTTAACCAACGATATAGTTTACATCAATAATCAAGACGGCACTTTCACCAATCGCGCTGCTGAGATGTTGCGGCATACTTCCTTCGCGAGTATGGGCGTAGATGTAGCGGATATTAATAACGATGGTTTACCTGATATTTATGTTTTGGATATGTATCCAGAAGACAATTATCGCCAAAAGATGATTATGGGCAGCGGTAATTATGATCGTTTCCAATATATTTTAAAAACGGGTTACGAGCCGCAATATTCGCGCAATACGCTACAATTGAATAACGGTGATAATACTTTTTCCGAAATTGGACAACTAGCAGGCGTTCATCAAACCGATTGGAGTTGGAGCGCATTATTGGCGGATTATGACAATGATGGTTGGAAGGATTTGTTTGTAACGAACGGCTTTCGACGTGATTTAGGCGATTTAGATTACATCAACAATAATAATACTGCCGCTTTTGGTACACCCGAATCTCGCCGACAACGACAGTTGGAAAGCATTAAAAAACAGCCCCCAGCACGACTATCTAATTACGCGTTTAAAAATGAAAACGGCTTACAATTTTCTAATCAATCAGTGGCTTGGGGCGTTGATTTGCCTGCTTGCTCACATGGTGCTGCTTACGCGGATTTAGATAGTGATGGTGATTTGGATTTGGTGGTAAATAATGTTGGGCAAGTTGCGATGGTGTACGAGAATCGAGCGGCGGATATTACAAAAAATCATTACTTAAAAGTACGGTTTGACGACAAAAAGATAGGAGGTATCTCAGAGATACCTCCTATCTATCACGGCACAAAAGTCTGGCTGTATTCAGATAATCAACAACAATTTCAGGAATACGCGCCTTATCGTGGCTACCAAAGTTCAGTGGCGCAGGAGCTGCATTTTGGCGTTGGTAAGGTGGTGCAAATTGATAGCGTAAAAGTGCGTTTCCCAAATGGCGTTACGCAGTTATTTACAAGTCTAGCTGTTGATACAACTTTGTTTTTAAGTTTAAAAAATAAAGAAGTCGCTCAGGGATCGGATACCTCCAAGGTATCCGA
>JBGCES010000965.1:0-1620 GCA_045106545.1 Saprospiraceae bacterium | reverse complement strand
CACGCAAGAATCAATACACCATCATTATCGACGATGGAACGGGCATCAATAAAACGGGGAAAAAAGTCATCGAAAAACTCAAAAACCATTTCCATATCGTGATGGCAGCGCGGCAACTGAAATTTACGGATAGCAAAACCGTGTCTAACTTTGAGATTATCGAACTCAAAAACTTGCCGCGCCGTGAAGCCATTGATCTGGTGATGAAACTGAGTTACAAATTCGTGGATCAAATCGAAGATCTAGAACTCTACAAAAATCACATTTGGGACAAGACAGGCGGCAATCCACTTTACATCTACGAGTTTGTCGAACGCTACCGCAAAGAGGGTTTTCTCTCCACCGCAACGATCACTCAGATTGAGCATACCACTGGATTGAAAGAAGTTGACCTATCAAAGATTGTAATTATGGGCATCGCCTCCTTATCGGCACTGCGCTACATTGTGCGCGGAACGGGCGGTGATCCTGCGCCATTTTACTTGATTGCAGGTATCTCTATGGTGTTTCTATTCTTTGGACGGACGATTATGCAGGCGGGGAAACGGAAGTGGATATAGTAGAGATCGCTGTGTTCTTGGAGGATTTCGTTTTATTTGACCTGATCGGCAAGTTCTTGCATTTTGCGGATAGTTTTGGAACGTTTGAGAATTGGATATTGAAAGTCATAGGATTCTTGCAACATAGATTTTCTCTGTTCCCGATCACAATCCCATTGTAGTAGCATAGAATCCAAAAATTGTAAATTATTTAAAATGACTAAATCCAAAATAGATGCGTAGTCCCGCATATTACGATCGGCAGGTTTATCTGTGTTTTGCGTCCGCCATTGTTGAGCGGTGACGCCAAAGACAATTTCGTTGAGAATATCCGCTTCAGCAGCGAGGGGTAAACGACTTTTATATGGTTGCGGGAATTCGAGTAGCCTTTCGTCAATTTGAGTAAAAATAGCGGATACTAGAAGCGAATAGTTACCAGCAGTCAGATGGCGTTTGATGTCGAGTGGATCACCTAATTGTAGTAACCGTTCTTTTTTCAGAAACTGATACTCCTCCAGCGTATGAATATAAAAGTTGACGTTGATGTAGTTGGCAAACTGTAAGGCAATAGTTGAATGTGCATAAGTACCGCCGTAACGACCTCGCTGTACCACAAAGCCGCGGGCATTGGTATATTCAACCCACTTGGCAGGGGAACCAGTATCGCCAATGAATTCATTGGATAAATATTTCTCGTAACCTTTAAACGTACCCTGTGGGGTATGTTTAAAATCGGAATTGTGTTTTTGTTCCCAATAATACACCAGTTCCAAATTCGGTTTAGCATTGATCCAGCTTAGAATAACGGAGTTTGGTGATTTTCTATTTTTATAACGTGCCAAATCAGTGAGGCAAAAAAAATCCTCGTCACCGACTTGAATCACTCGAACCTTGGTATCAAATACAACTATTTCAGCTTTTTTACTCATTGATGTATGTTTATTTGGTTGCGAAATTAAACTTATTCAACATTATTTCACAATAATTTAAAACTACAACCCCTAGTAGTTTTGCAATAACGATTTAATCAAAATCCTAAACCCATGCGCGCACCCAATCACCTCGTCGGCGGCGGTGTCCT
>JBGCES010000964.1:0-17312 GCA_045106545.1 Saprospiraceae bacterium | reverse complement strand
TAATTTTGTAAACGTTCTGTGAATAAGGCACTGCGGGTATTTGTGTCCATTCCATCGGGTATTCATGCTCACGTTCGCCCGTAGTAATCATTTGGTAACTATCTGGTAGAATGATGTCTGGTGTTACTCCTTTTAGTTGAGTAGAACCACCATTAATACGGTAGAACTTCTGGGTAGTCAATTTTACCTGACCAAGTGGCATTACTTCTGGGCGGTTACGTACAGCGCGATCTAAATCGAAGAAACGCTGAACTGTTCGGTTACCGAAAGTAGATTTGCTACCTACGATAACGGCACGACCATAATCTTGTAAAGCTGCTGCTAAAATCTCAGAAGCGGATGCGCTGTAATTATTGACCATCACTACTAATGGACCATTGTATTGAACGCTGCCGTTTACATCTTTCAATACTTCTGGTGCACGACCACGTGATTCTACTTGTACGATTGGCCCTTTTTCAATAAATAAACCGCTCATTTTTACTACGTCGCGGAGCGAACCACCACCGTTATTACGTAAGTCTAATACAATACCATCTACATTTTCTGCTTTTAGTTTTTCTACTTCTTTTTCTACGTCCGTAGAACAAAAACGTCCGTTGCGGTCATTGAAATCGGCATAGAAACGTGGCAAATAAATGTAGCCAATTTTCTCTCCTTCTTCTTTACCATCCATAATTAAAGACTTGGCAAATCCTTCTTCCATGATTACTACATCGCGGATGATTGGAATAATTTTCTCTTCGCCATCTACTGATTCTACAGTTAAGAATACGGTTGTTCCTTTGTCACCGCGAATTTGTTGCACTACGTCATCTAATACCATTCCTTTGATGTCAATCCAATCTTCGCCGTCTTGTTTTACTTTTTTGATAATATCATCTTTTGATAAATCTTTTTGCTTCCAAGCGGGTCCGCCGACTACGATGTCACTCACTTTCGTAAAATCGCCATCTGATTGTAAACGTGCGCCGATTCCTTCTAAACGGCCAGACATTCTAATGTCAAAGTTTTCTTTATCAATTGGCTCGTAATAACCCGTGTGCGGATCGTAGATGTTGGTTAATACGTTTAGATAATTACTCAATCGATCTGTACGCTTTAATTTTTCGATGCGATTGTACCAATTATCATATAATTCCAAAACGGATTCACGTGCTTCTTTTTCTAAATCTTCGACTGGTTTTTTCTCTCCTTCTTCGCCTTCTTTTTCTTGATCGGAAATACTTTTTTCTAGGCGAGTCAACACTTCATATTTCAAATTTTTGCGCCATCTTTCCTTTAAATCATCGTCGCTTTTTGCAAATGCCTTTTTGTCGCCATCTAGTTCTACCGTTTCATTTTGAGTAAAATCAAAAGGTTGATCTAAAAAATCGCGATAGTAAGCTTGCGTTTGTTCAACGCGCTTGTCTAAGAGCTGGACGGACAATTCAAAAAACTCATAAGTGCCCGCCATCGCTTCATCGTCTAGCATGTTTTTGTAAATACCCATCATATTTACATCTTCCTGCGTTAGCCAGCGCTTGCCATTATCTACTCTTTCTAAATAAAGATCAAATGCCTTATTAGAAAATTCATCCGTCATTTTCTGAGGCTGATAGTGTAGCTGTTCTAAACCACCAATTAAGGTATGAATCAGAACGGTTTCTTTTTCAGAGTTAGAGGCATAAGGAAAGTAGGCTGCGCCTAGAAATAACCCAACGGTGATCAGCGAAAAGAAAAATGGACTCTTAAATTTCATAAGTATTTATTTTGATACTTCACTCTGATTGATACGGTGAAGACAGATTTTGTAGCTCGATCGAGGTATCCGGAAGATAAAGTGAAGTAGTTGTATTGAGGATAATACAGATTTACACTGATATGTTCCGGAAATTATAATTTATTTAATCAACTGGTTTAAAATAGATATACATCCAAATAATATCGGGGAAATAGATGATAAATATACTTTTTTAAAATAAAATAGTTTGCCCAACCATAGCTTATTTTTCGTTTTTAACGAAATACTAACAGTAGCAAACAATTTCAAGTAGAAAGACAGTAATTGATAGATAAACGTTGCGCCTAAATAAATTATTTGCGGCAACGGGTGAAATTACTTTTTTGTGATGATTAGGGGTTAGCAAACATTATTTGTGCTCATTAATAATAAGAGCAAATTAAATACCAATTCGCCATCGGCTTATCCAAGTACGATATCCGTCATATTGACACTTTTTAGTATCTTGTGGTACTTTTTTCTTTTATGCGCACACACTTTTTATGAAAATTATTCTCCCGTTAATTTCCATATTATGGCTTTGTAGTTGCAATAGTTTACCGCTATTGGCTATTGTAGATAGTATGCAAATAGAGTTGATGGCTCAACAAGCACGAGTGCAAGCAAAAGCAAATGACTATAGAAAGGCATTGGCTACTAATCAGCAAGTGATTTCGCTTTTGGAAGAATTACATCAAACGACTCAACACGGTGCAATTGCGGCTGCTCATAGTCGTATGGCGAGCTGTCATTATAGAATGGGAAATTATCAAAAAGCAATTGATGCTGATTCCAGCGCGCTGATTATCAGAGAGCGATTATTTGGAAAAAAGGCTTACCTGACGGGAAATTCCTATAATAACTTAGCGACGGATTATGAGGAGTTAGGATTAATTAGAAAATCTTTGGATTTTCAACTATTGGCACTGAAAACGCGGCTAATACATAAGGGGAAAGAACATATCAAAACAGCTCGCTGCTATGAAAACTTAGCAACTACTTACCTTGAATTACATGATTACGGACGAGCATTACAGTATTGTGATGAAACTTTAGCTATCTACAAGCAACAACTTTCTGCTGCCGACCCAGAAATGGCAGGTTTGTACAACAACCGTGGAAACATTGCCATCGGTATGAATAACTATGAATCAGCACTTGCTGATTATTTTAGGGCAGAGACTATCTACTTGCGACAGCCCGTCTTGGATCGATTGCGGTTTGCGCGGTTGAGCAATAGTATTGGCAGTTGCTACATCAAGTTAGGGTGTTTATCAGATGCCTTGAAATATTTACACCAGAGTATTTTTATTTATGATGAATTGGGTTTTGATCGACCCTTAGGATTAGAAAGTGTTCATAAGAATTTATCTACGGTCTATCAAAAACAGGAAGATTGGGTAAATGCTAATTTTCATGCAAAAAAGGCATTAGGAATTCATATTGATGCAGAAAAATACAATATACTGGAAGTAGTTGATGCTTACGAAAATCTCGCTATCATCTCTCTTGATATGCAAGAGCTAAATAGTGCAATGACTTATCTAGATTCTGCTCAATCCGTAATTTATACCAGTCTTACCGACAAAAACGATAGTGAGCCTTATAATTTACTCAATGTTGAGTTACAAAGTGATCGGGCTGAAGTTTATTTGCAACGCTATGAAACTTATGGGCAGTTGAGCGATTTGAAACAATCGCTACACTTTTCTTTAAAAAGTGTTGAATTGTTTGAGCAATACCGTCTTTATAATAGTTCAGAGCAGGCAAAAAATGTCACTAATGAACGTATATTACCTATCTATGAACGGGGCATCAAAGCCGCTTCTTTACTTAGCCAACAAGAGCCTTCGCAGAATTATTTAGATATAGTACTTGATTTAATAGAAAGAAGTAAAAGTGTAGTGCTACAGACTTCGTTAGCGCAAGTGCAAACTGCCCTGTCTGAAAATCTACCCGCTTCCGTCACGGAGCAAGAAACAGCTTTTCAAATACAACTAAGCGAGCTAGAAAAACAGCGTTATGAATTAAAAAATAAAGCATCAATTGATACGCTTGCTCTTTATCAATTGCAACAAAAAAGATTTGCGACGCAGCAAGCTTTCCACCAATGGTTAGATAATTTAGAGCAAAATTACCCTAAATACTTTCAGATAAAATATCAAACAATTACTACTGATGTAGCATCTATCCAGTGTGCATTAGTAGACGATCAGTCATTGATTGAATATTTTGTGGGGGAAGAAGAAATTTATGCTTTAGTCATAAATAAAAACGAAGCTCACCTACGGAGCTGGAGTTGCCAGCAACCCCTAGCTGCATTGTGCCTAGATTTTCAACAGAATATTTATAGCTTCAATCCTTATGCGTCACCTGATAATTATGCCTACAATGCCTTCGCACTCTACCAGCAATTAATTGAACCTATCGCATCATTATTGACTCAGCGTATTGTAATTATTCCCGATAAGCAGATAGGGTATATTCCTTTTGCAGCCCTCTTGAAAAGCCTACCTGCGGATAAGGCAAATTTTCGAGTTTATGATTATTTACTACATGATTATAAGTTTAGCTATGTTCATTCTTCTGTTATTTGGAGGGATTTATTAGAAAGACAAACCCCAAATGCTAAGAAAAATTTACTAGCAATTGCGCCAATTTTTACTGATAGTCAACCAGTTGCACTTGCAAGTCAGCGTGCTCAATTAGGAAATTTAAAATACAACACGGAAGAAAGTCGGACTGTAATTGAGCATTGGGGAGGAGAACTAATTAGTGGAAATATGGCAACCAAAGAATATTTCTTAGCGGTAGCAGCTGAATATAACTTCCTACATTTAGCTACTCACGGGCAAGCAAATAATGTCGATGGAGAATATGCTAGTTTGGCATTTACGGGTGGCGAAGATATTTTCCTTTACCTAAAGGAAATTTACAACTTAAAGTTGAACACCAAAATGCTGGTTTTGAGTGCATGTGAAACGGGGACTGGTCCATTAAGAAAAGGAGATGGGATAGTTAGCTTGGCACGCGGGTTCATGTATGCAGGGGTACAAAGTATTTTGACCACACTTTGGAAAATTAATGACCGTACTTCAGTTGAATTGATGGATGAATATTATCAGCAATTATTGGCAAAGCGAACGAAAGATGTTGCACTCCAGCAAGCACAATTGCATTATATAGAGGAACAGCCACTGCATCTAACTCATCCTTTTTACTGGGCTGCCTACATTCCGATTGGGAATATGGATCAAGTACAGCCATCTAGAGCCACTTTTTTTAATTGGAAAAACATTACGTTATTGACATTGGGAAGTTTCTTGTTGTTCTGGTTCTTAAAGAACAACCAAAGAATAACTCCTAGTCTAAAGGGTTGATTACAAGAATTCATATTTCAATAGCAACGTATTTTTATTTAATAAATATGAAAAATAAATAGTATTCTTGATGTTTGTATATGTTGCAAAAAAAGCGGATTATTGTTAATAGGAGCTAAGAATAAAAATTATTATATTAATAATGTGTTATTTGCCAAATTTTTAATGTCTGCTGATTAATAAAACACATCACAATCCAAATCAAGGAACAGGTATCACGATAACTACCATTCAAGTAGCTTCACACCAGACTTAATTTTATACTACTTTCCTTACGCCAATCTGTTTTAAAAGATTTCTGAAAATCTACACGCTAAATTGAATAATAAAAAACATATCTATCGACTAGATCCGATGGATAGTATTTCTATAAATAGTAATTATTGATTCTTGTAAAAACGCTTTTATTGAGAAGATAAATACAAAACTAATGAACAAAAGGCTGTTTCACTTCTTCTGGGCAATACTTGTCCTAATGACTGCGTCGTGGCAAGGGCAGGCACAGGATATCCACTTCACTCAATTTGCCTATTCTCCACTCAATCTAAATCCTGCTCTAACAGGTATTTTCAATGGCGATATGCGTTTCATGGGAAATTATCGAAATCAATGGGAAAATGTCCCCGTCGATTACCTTAATTTTTCAGGTGCATACGACATGAATTTTTATAATCAAAAACTAGAGCGTAGTTTATTCGCAGGTGGGTTACTTTTTAATTATGATCGAGCAGGCGATTCGCGTTTGAGTACGACTAATTTAGGATTGAGTGGTTCTTACACGCACCAATTGGCGGAAAAACACTTTGCTACTTTAGGAGTCCAACTGGCAGGAAATCAACGTGCCTTTCAATTAACGGATCTTCGCTTTGACGATCAATTTAATGGGGAATCCTACGATCCAAGCCGCCCTACACAAGAGTCTTTTCAAAACACCTCTAAATTTTTTGGTGATGTCTCCGCAGGCTTAAACTGGCACTTTCGCACTTCTAAACGCACCAATGTTGATATTGGTGGTGCGGCTTATCACTTGAATACACCTAAGAAAAGTTTTAACGACGATCCCGACGTTCAACTACCCGCACGCTATACCCTCTATGGCATGGGAACTTTTAAAATTGTGGATGCACTAGACATTTTTATCAATGCGGCAAGCCAATGGCAAAATCCGCATCAGGAAACTACGCTTGGAGTAGGAACAAATATTCACCTCAATACGGGCTTAGATCGCGAGTTATTTGTCTCGCTCGGTGGCTACTTGAGACTAAACAATGTTGAAAGAGATGCCATCATTCCTTATTTCGGTTTACAATACCGAATGTGGCACTTTGGTTTGTCTTACGACATTAATTTATCAGAATTCAACGTTGCTACGGATCGACGCGGAGGGCCAGAAATTTCATTGAATTACATTATTACCAAAGTGAAGCCTTTGAAGGCAAAAATCTGCCCTATTTACTTGTAAAATAGTTTGGTGAGATCAATTATTGACGATTCATTTTTAGTCCTAATCCATCTACTTTTTTATCGTTTTTGAATAGCAATGACTATGAACAGATATTTTTTCCTTCTTTTTTTTCTTATATGTAGTATTGGAGTACAAGCCCAGACACTCTCCGCTTATGAGGATGCCGCTCGCGAAGCATATGAAGACGAAGCATATTCCAACGCTTTGATGTATTATGAAAAGGCACTCGAAATAGACTCTGATAAAATTGAAAATCATTACATGATTGCGGAAGTGGCGCGACTACTTCATGCTTATGAAATGGCAGAAAAGTACTACCTCAACGTGGCTGCTCACGAAGACTGGGCAAAGTATCCACACGCTGATTTTTTACTTGCTTCTGTAAAGAAAAATTTAGGTAAATATCCCGAAGCCGCAGATCTATTTCAACGATTTATTGACAATGCTAACTTGGATATAATCAGTAATGAATTCATCCGCGATGCCAAACGCGAAGTGGCTAACTGTCGAATCGCTCCCCAAGTTGTTGAAGATACCCTAGACTACATCACAACAACTAATTTGACGTATCTCAACACGATCAATTCAGAAGTAGCGCCCTTGGAACAAGCAGGGCAAGTCTATTATTCTTCTTTACGCTTTCAAGATTCTTTGGATGCTTACGAACCAGATCAAGCCGTATTGAGTATTTATCAAACGGATAATGTAGAGTATGCTGGCGATCGGTTAAGTTTCATCAATAAAGAAGTACCTACCGCCAATACTGCCTTCAGTTCGGATGGTAAAACGATGTATTATACCATCTGCCAATACGAAAGTATTGGTAAGTATCGCTGTGAGATTTATAAACGTGTAAAACTTGCAGATGATAACTGGGGCGATGCTATCCGTTTACCTGACTTGATTAACCAGCCTGGTTATAATACGACTCATCCTAATATTGGGGTAGATGAAGTAAGCGGAACAGAATGGCTGTTTTTTGCTTCGGATCGCCCCAATGGAAAAGGTGGAATGGATATTTGGTGCAGCGTTGCCAGTACCGATGGTAGTTACAACTCGCTGATCAATGTGAGCGAGGTTAATACGTATATGGATGAAATTACGCCTTTTTTCCATAGCAGAAAACAAAAACTATATTTCAGCACCAACGGACAAATGACTAATATCGGCGGATTTGATATTCTAAGTTCACAAAAAAAAGGTGGCCGTTGGGAAACGCCCATCAATGCGGGCGTCCCCTTAAATTCTAGTTATAATGATACGTATTTCACGTTAGATGAAACAGGACAAGTTGGGCATTTTTCTTCTAATCGTAAAGGAGTTGTGCACTTGGAAAACCGTCCAGAATTTGAAACTTGTTGTCCAGATATTTTCCGCGCAGATATAGATTTGAAAGTGGATTTGATTGTTTCTACTTTTAATGGATTGAGTCAATTAGAACTATTAGGTGTAGATGTTCAATTGGTGAATGTAGCGACAGGTGAAGTCATTCCAATGTCGATAGAACCAGAAGGAAATCGTTCTTTTTTTACGGTAGAAATTGCGCAAAATTATTTACTCACAGGAACATTAGTACAGTACACTTCGGATACCCTTCGTTTTGAAACGCCCTCTACGGCACCGGATGAACCTATTGAGAAAGAGTTATTTTTAAATCCGCCAATAGACTTAACCGTTTTGGTATTCGATGAAGAAATCGGACAACCACTAACGGGAGCGACAGTACAAATTTTTGAATTGCCACAAGAAGTAGCTTCCGCGAAGGATACTAATGACGAAGGAAATGATTTCTTTTACAATCTCAATTTTGAGAAACAATATCGAATCGTCGCTTCTAAAACTAATTACCTACCAGCTGAAGCAATTGTTTCTACGCTCGATTTAGAAAAAATACCTACTCAGTTAGTTGAAAAACTAGTACTACGTCGCGGACTCGTGGATTTACCTGTTGTCTTATATTTTGATAACGATCGCCCTAACCCACGAACCTTGAGTACCACAACAACGAAGGATTACCAAGCAACCTTTGAAGCTTATTATGCTAGGCGAGAAGAATTTATCAACAGATATATACGTGCAGCAGGTAGCAATGACGGTGTTGAAGCACGCGCAGAAATGGAGGCATTTTTTGAGGAACAGGTATTAGAAGGATTTAATAAATTAGAAATCGTCTCGGAGTCTTTATTAGATTATCTACAAAATGGGAACTCTATAGAAATTGTCTTACGTGGATTTGCTAGTCCTTTGTCCAATCCCGTCTATAATGATAACCTGACCAAACGCCGTATTGTCTGTATAAAAAATCATTTCCGTAGCTATCGAGACGGTGTCTTTAGCGAATACTTGGACAACAATCAACTAACACTGACTGACGATCCACTTGGAGAAGGACAAGCGCCTACGGGCATTGCTAGTGAATACGACGACCCTAACTCGATTTATGGCATTCGTGCTTCTATTGAACGACGTGTAGAAATTCAAGAGGTTCGCCGAACGGGACTATCTTATCAATCAACTACAAGTCCAGAAAATAGTGTTGATAAAAAATAAATAACCCAAAATCTGATTAACGAACACTTATCTTTCATACATATGAATCAGTTGAATTCAATTTATACGTTAAAAAAAGTGACCGCGCTATTCCTCCTTTGGTGCGGAATATTAAATATCACTATTGCACAAATTGCAGTTGATTTTGAGATCAACGCACCTAGCTGTAATGGTTATACCAATGGATCCGCTACTGCTTCATCAGATGGTGGAGAAGCACCATATAGCTATCTATGGGAGGACGGAACAGTTGGTGAAACTATCAATGGTCTCCGTGCGGGCACTTATCAAGTTACAGTAACCGATGGCGCTGGTGAAGAAGAGGTAATGTCCGTAAATATCACTGAGCCTGACGCTTTAGCAGCTAATATTAGAAATAGTGGCGATGTCTGTGCAGGTACGGCAAGTAGCTTAGTAGCCGAGGTGAGTGGCGGTACTGCTCCTTATACTTACGAATGGAGCAATGGTGATACGGATTTGCAAAGTAGCAGCTTAATCATCGGAACAAATACGCTTACCGTAACGGACGCGAATGGATGTGAAGCAGTAGCAACCGTAAATGTAAGTGAAGCGTTTCAAATAGAAACCGAGACATACGATGTTTTTTGTACAGAATTTTGTGACGGAGTCGTAAAAGTTGCATTGAATGGTGGCACAGCTCCTTATGATATTATTTGGAGTACCGGCGCGACCAATACGGCTTCTATTGATTGGTTATCCCCAGGCGAATATTCGGTAACGGTGACGGATGCAAATGGTTGTGAGCAAACGCAAACAGCTACAGTTGGCGAACCTGCTGAAATTGAACTTAATTTATCCGTTGCCAATTTATGCGATCCAGCAATTACTAACGTTGCCGCCTCTGTAACACCAATGGGCGGAACTGGTTCTTATGAAATTACCTGGAGCAATGGCACAGAAGGGCCCATTGTCAATAACCTAATGCGTGGTGAAACTTACACTGTCGTAGTAAAAGACTCGCTTGGTTGTCCCGCGCAAACTGAATTTACAGTTCCTAATACAACTGAGTTAATGTTAAATATTAGTGCGACCAATACGACTTGTGGAAACGATAGTAATGGTAGCGCAAGTGTAAATGCTGCGGGAGGTACAGGTTTTACATACGCATGGAGTAACGGAGCCACCACGGCAAGTATTGATAACCTAAGTCCGGCAACTTATACCGTTACTGTAACGGCAAGCAACGGTTGTGATGCAACGGAATCGGTGACCATCTTAGCTAGTGAAGGGTTGAGTTTATCGACTACAGAAATTAATGCTACTTGCGCGGGCGTTGATAATGGTATGGCGAATGTAGCAGCAACGGGCGGTTCCGGTGAGTACGCTTATGAATGGGAAGATGGTAGCACTACGAGTACAATCAATAATCTTGCACTAGGAACTTACAATGTAACCGTAGCTGATGCCAATAATTTAAATTGTCGTAGCACTACGACTGTTAATATTGGCACTAATACCGCTATTGAAATTGAACTTACGCCTAATAATCCAGATTGTGAAGCTGCTCTAGGAGGTAGTATTAATGCAACCCCAACGGGCGGTGTCGCTCCTTATGAATATGTGTGGAGCAATGGCGCAACGACAGCTAGCATTAGCGATTTAGCTGCTGATACGTACGCTCTGACCGTTACCGATGCAAATAATTGTACAGCTACCACCAGTTCGACGTTAACAGAAATTGTAAATATTACGCCTGTTTTTTCTTCTGCGATAACTTCTTGTGAAGGCGATGTACTAACCGTTACTTTCTCGGATGAATCTACTATCGAAGGGCAAAGAGCCTGGTCTTTTTCTAATGGAGAAACGTCCACTGAAAACAATTACTCCATTACTATCCCTAATGGCGAGACAGTAGAAGCTACGTTAACCATTGGCACTTCCGAAACTTGTTCTGGTTCGACTACTGAATCCGTTACTGCCCAAACATTGACCATTTCAACACCTGATGAATTAACAGCTTGTAAAGATGATGCGTTACAGCTTGCCGTAACAACCGAAAATGAAATAGGTGAAGTGACTTATTCATACGAGCCTGCTTCCGCATTTGCCAGCGATACAGATTCAGCTAACCCAACCTTAGTGACTACCGAAACTGGTGAGATGCTCGTTACTGTCACGGTTATGGATGACCGTGGTTGTTCCGCTAGTCGGGAAGTTATGGTCAATATCACTGAAGAAATCACTGGAGATCCAGCAGCAATTTCTACTAGCCAATGCGAAGGTTTACAAGTTGATTTTACTAATGGTAATACAGATATTGAATATACTTACGATTTCGGTGATGATAGTGAAAATATGGAATCAGGTGAAAATGTAAGTCATGAATACGCTGAATCCGGTACTTATATCATTAGGCTAACGCCAGCTGATCCCTCTCTTTGTGCTGCGCCAATTGAAAAAGAAATCGTAGTCACTGAACCAAACATTGCCGCTTTTGGAGATGATGCAGAACTTTGTTCGGAAGACGGCGAAGTCACCTTTACTAATGAATCAGTCGTAAATGTGGATGATCCAATTTACGCTTGGACCTTTAGTAATGGAGAAACCTCAGCAGAGGAAAATCCAACGATTACCTTAACGGAAAACGGTATAGTAGAAGCAAGTCTAACCGTTAGTTTTGGTGAAAATTGCGAATTAACGACTGATACAACTTTTGAATTAATCATTTTTAATCCAGAAGATATAGATGTACCCGATGTAATGGCTTGTCGCGGCGCAGAAGTTGAACTAAACGAAGCAGCAGATCCAACCCTAACGTATGAATTTACTGACGATGGTACTTTAATGAACCCCGATTCCAATAATCCAAGTACAATGATCGGTGAAGACGACGATGAAGATCGAACTTATGAAGTAACGATAACGGATGAAACGGGACAATGTGAAGTGACTAATGAAGTCAATGTAACTCTGCCACCGCGTATCGAAACTGAAGTATCAGAAGATGTAGAACAGTGCGGCGATACACCAGTTACCTTAAACGCCAATAGCGAACAAGCAGCAACCATTACTTGGTTTGAAAATGGTAATGCCGAATCCGCAGCTACGGGCGAGAATTATGAAATATCACCCACTGAACGCGAAACGCAAATTAATATCCTCTTCGTAGATGATTTTGATTGTGAAGTAACCGAAACCATTATTGTTCGCAATAATAATCCATTAGTCGAGGTAGAACAACCAGAACAAAGCTGTGGTAGTACGGATGAAATTGAGTTAGAAATTATAAATCTAATGGAAGAAGATATGCTCAGTTATACGTGGACACCTGATATGGAAGAGATTATAGATGATCCAACTGCCCCCAATCCGATGGTTACGCCCACAGAGACGACTACTTTTGTTACGACGATCACCAACCAATTGGGTTGTACCATTGAAGAAGAAGTAACCGTCGAAGTTTCTTCCATCGAACAATTTGAAGTTACTGCCGAACGCGATACTGTCTTAGCAGGCGAATCGGTTAATCTAAATGTCAACCGAAATGGCGAATTAACCTATAGTTGGACGCCAACGGAAGGAGTTAGCGACCCGACTGCTCCCGATCCATTCCTAACGCCATCTACTACCACTACTTATAAAGTAACGGTCACCGATCCTAATAATCCAAATTGCATCGCTGAACGCGACGTGCCAGTAACAGTACTACAATCTAATTGCTCCGACGGATTCATTTATCTCCCTAACGCCTTCACTCCCGATGGCGACGGACTCAATGATATTTTATTCGTTCGTGGCTATAGCATTACCGAAATGCAGTTGATTATCTATAATCGTTGGGGACAAAAAGTATTTGAGTCCAATTCTGTGGATAATGGTTGGAATGGTACTTTCAACGGCGAACCCGTTTGCTCAGATGTGTATGGTTATTATTTAGAAGTGCGTTGTTTTGGTGGCGAGCGCTTTGTGGATCAGGGTAATATTACTGTTTTGAAATAAAAAAGAGGAGCGAGCAAAGACCGATAAATCTACGAGAAGAGAAACAGGCTCGCTGTATTTACAAATCAGATTTTTAATCAAAAAAGGCGTAGCTGAATTACTCAACTACGCCTTTTATATTTCCAAAAGTTAGTTTTTAACGGCTCTTCGCGACTTCCACTAATTTTTTCTACTGGAAAAATCTCTGCGAACTTTATGCTACGGACATGTTAGAGCGGAAAACTCTACGCCTCCGCTTCTCCGCGTTTTTTAAGTTTAGCTACTTGTGGTTTTGTTATTCCACTTCTTGTAAATCCAAACTCAATTCATCCAATTGTGCTTGGTCAATTGGTGATGGTGCATCAAGCATTACATCACGTCCCTGATTATTTTTTGGGAAAGCGATGAAATCACGAATCGAAGTTTGTCCCGACAATACCGCACACAAGCGGTCGAAACCGAACGCAATACCACCGTGAGGCGGAGCACCGTATTCGAATGCGTTTAGTAAAAATCCGAATTGCGCTTCCGCTTCTTCCTCCGTAAATCCTAATAACTTGAAGTTTTTCGATTGCAGTTCACGATCGTGAATCCGAATTGAGCCACCCCCAATTTCTGAACCATTGATCACCAAATCATACGCATCTGCACGTAATGCTTTCATGGTTTCGTGGTCGCCATTAAGCATTCGTTCCATATCCGATTTCTTCGGAGATGTAAACGGGTGGTGCATCGCATGGAAACGTTCGCTATCTTCATCCCATTCCAACAATGGGAAATCTACTACCCACAATGGTTTGAAATCGTCTGGTTTCATTAATCCCATTTTGCGCCCCATCTCCAAACGCAATTCGTTCAATTGCTTACGCGTCTTCTCTCCTTCTCCCGACAAAATCAGCAACATATCACCTGGCTTCGCGCTAAATTTATCCGCCCATGTTTTCAATTTTTCATCATCGAAAAATTTTCCTACAGATGATTTGAATGTGCCATCGGCATTTACTTTGACATAAACCAAACCTTTCGCACCAATCTGCGGACGCTGCATCCACGAAGTCAATTTCTTAATATCCTTATTAGAATAACTATCTGCCTGACCTTCTGCATTGATACCCACGACCAATTCCGCATTATCAAAAACACTGAATCCTTGATCTTGCGCTACGTCGTTCAATTCTACGAATTGCATCCCAAAACGCACGTCAGGTTTATCCGAACCATATAAACGCATCGCGTCATCATAAGACATCCGTGGAAAATCAGGTAATTCCACATCCAACATTTGTTTAAACAAATGCTTCGTCAAACCTTCAAAAGTATTTAAAATATCTTCTTGGGTCACGAAAGACATTTCGCAATCAATCTGCGTAAATTCAGGTTGACGATCCGCACGTAAATCTTCATCACGGAAACATTTCACAATCTGAAAATAACGGTCAAAACCCGATACCATCAACAATTGCTTAAACGTCTGTGGTGATTGCGGCAATGCATAAAATTGTCCTGCATTCATCCGACTCGGCACAACAAAGTCACGTGCCCCCTCGGGCGTACTCTTAATCAAAAACGGCGTTTCTACTTCTACAAAACGATTATCTGATAAGTATTTGCGCGTTTCGATTGCTAAGCGACTTCGAAAGATGATATTATTCTGTACAGGCGGACGGCGCAAATCCAAATAGCGGTAACGCATCCGAATATCTTCTCCTCCATCTGATTCCGCCTCAATCGTAAACGGTGGCGTTTTAGAACTATTCAAAACATTCAATTCGCTCACTACGATTTCGATATCACCCGTCGCGCGATTAGGATTTTTATTCGATCTTTCGCGTACCGTACCCGTAACGGAAATTACAAATTCGCGCCCTAATTTCCGCGCACTTTCACACAATTGCGCATCATCTTCCATATTAAAAACCAATTGCGTAATGCCGTAGCGATCCCGCAAATCGATAAATGTCATTCCACCAAAATCTCTACTTACTTGTACCCAACCGCTCAATTTAACCTGCTGCTCGACATCTTCCATCCGAAGCTGTCCACAATGATGTGTTCTATACATGAATATTTTTTTTAATAAATAGTATCAACTACTTTACGATACTTTGCAAAACAGTACGATTTATATAGTATTTTCAATAATATCAAAAATGATGCGCAAAAATAATAGTTTTCTTTTATATCGAAAGGTAAAACAAAGGAAGGCGTGAATTAATTCGTAGTATAGAAACTTATTTATCGCAAATAAAGAAGGTAACAGCAATATTTTAGTTGTACTCGTTTGTTCCAATTAAAGAGCAATATTTTTCTTAACTAAAATCTAAATTTATCAAAAATACGTAAGTGTTAATGCGATTAGTTGAAGTATTAATCGCCACGACGACATTACGTTGACTGATTTTGTGAGATTCTAACATTTATTCTTACAAATCCGTATCATTACTTCATAATTATTTCGGCGTTCCTAACTCGTTTTGAATCGCTTTAGTTTGTATTCACATTTATGACGTTATCCGTTCCAAATACTGCTATTTTGCTCTTCATTCGTAATGAAAAAGAAGAGGCAAAACAAAAAAGACTAGCTTCCCACAGGGATAAGTTAGCCAATCAGCGTATTATTAAGGAACTCAATCAGCATGCGTTACAAATTGCACAGCAAACAGATTTACCCGTTTTTGTCTGTACAGGAAAGGAACAACATGGTGCAAACTTCGGCGAAAAACTCGCCAATGCCATCGAAAGTATTTTTCAAAAAGGGTATCAAAAAGTAATCACGATTGGTAATGATTGCCTGTCATTAACGGCAACAGACCTTATTAAAGCAAACGAGCAGTTATTAACGCAAGATATCGTCTTAGGTCCTACTCCCGAAGGTGGTGTATATTTGATTGGCTTAAACAAAGCGGCTTATCAACGTAGTAATTTTTTAAAATTACGCTGGGAATCACCTTATTTATTTCATGATTTTTGTTGTATTTCGTCTGCCAACTCCATTTATATTTTATCTAAAAAAGCTGATGTAAATGATGGAACTACTTTTCAAAAGGCATTCAATCAATTGCAAAAAAAGCATATTTTAAGACGACGCTTAAGTGCTTTAATCAAAAGTAAATCAACTCATATACCGACTTTTCAAAACGAAAATTTCACCACTTCTCTCCATTATAGTCAAATCTATTTTCGCGGTCCACCGCAATAAATTTCTCCACTACTTTTCTGAGTAGTTATCTCTATTCTCAAGTCTAAAAATTATTTATAGAACCATTATTGAGAACTCAATTATGGTAATAATGACTTGCTCTCGCTAGGGTGCATCTTTCCGCTGCGCTCTAGCTTTGGCTGGATATTTCCTATTCCTCAATGTGAGCTACATTCTATTAAAAAAGTAACAACTATGATAAAATCTATACTCACCTTCACTTTGCTGTGGAGTAGTATTTTTCTATTCGGACAACGTAGTATTTCAGGTACGGTGACAGAAGTCGATTCGGACGAACCTTTAATTGGCGTTAGTATCAACGAAAAAGGAACAGCAAATGGGACAATCACTGATTTTACAGGAAATTTCTCTCTAGAAGTTACGGAAAACGCAGAACTCATTTTCTCATACATTGGCTACGAATCGCAAACGATTACGCCAACAAGTAATTATTTGACCATTGCTTTAGCGGAATCCGCTACACAATTAGACGAAGTGGTCATTACGGCATTGGGCATCGAGCGAGAGAAAAAAGCTTTAGGCTACGCCGTACAAGAATTGGATGGAGAACAAATTTCCAAGGTTCGTTCTTCCAATTTAGTCAATGGACTTTCTGGAAAAATAGCGGGCGTGCAAATCAATAATGGCTCATCGGGTGTAGGTTCTTCTTCGCGGATCGTCATTCGGGGTGAAGCATCACTGACGGGGCGCAACGAGGCGTTATTTGTCGTAGATGGAGTTCCGATTAGTAATGAATTGATTTTAAATAATACCGAAAATGACGCGACGGGTTTTCAAGAAGTAGATTATGGCAATGGAGCAGCCGAGATCAGTCCTGACGATATCGAATCCATTAGTGTTTTAAAAGGTCCTGCGGCGACGGCATTATATGGTTCGCGAGCGGCAAGTGGCGTAGTCGTGATTACCACTAAAAAAGGGGAGAAGTCTAAAGGCATTGGCGTAAGCATCAATAGCAGTGCGACTTTTGAGAATCCTTTGCGTTTGCCGCAATACCAA
>JBGCES010000963.1:0-8518 GCA_045106545.1 Saprospiraceae bacterium | reverse complement strand
TGCCGATTTGGTAGGCGATGTCGATCCGATTAAAGCGGCGACTTTGAAACTGCCGTATTCGGATGAACGCGTGATTCACTTTGGCTTGATTCCACGGGCGCACCGTTCCATTTTTGTAATTAACGAATTGCCCGATTTGCAAGCGCGGATTCAGGTATCATTGTTTAATATGTTGCAGGAAGGCGATATGCAGATTCGGGGTTTTAAATTGCGATTGCCGTTGGAAGTGCAGTTTTTATTTACTGCCAATCCCGAAGACTATACCAATCGCGGTTCGATTATCACGCCGCTGAAAGATAGAATTGAAAGTCAGATTTTGACGCACTATCCGAAGACGATTGACATCGCGCGTTCGATCACATCGCAGGAAGCAGATTTGGCGCAAAGCCAGCAAGAACGCATCGTGATGCCTGAAATGTTGCAAATTTTATTAGAAGAAATCTCCTTCGCTGCGCGCGAAAGTGAATACATCGACGAGAAGAGTGGGGTGTCAGCACGCCTGAGTATTGCGGGTTATGAAAACTTGGTGAGCACGGCTGAACGCCGCATGTTGATTAATTCGGATAAGAAAACGACTGTTCGTGTAACTGATTTTTGGGGTGTTGTTCCAGCGATTACGGGTAAAGTAGAATTGGTTTACGAAGGGGAGCAAGAAGGACCTTATGCGGTGGCAGTCGCTTTGATGGGACAAGCAATTAAAAAGATGTTTTTACAACATTTTCCCAATCCAGAGAAACTAAAAAAAGGACAGCAACGCGATCCTTACGGAACGATTCGCGCTTGGTTCAATGGTGGTAACACCATGGAATTACTGAATGATGCGAGTGATAAAGATTATCGCAAAGCGTTGGATGGCGTAGCGGGTCTGCGCAAATTTGTCGAGAAAGAAACCGACGCAAAAGGCGATGACCTTTATTTAATGATGGAACTTGTGCTGCACGGTTTGTCTGAATTGAATATTATCAATAAAGACTTTATCGAATCGAAATTTTCGTTTAACGATCTCTTGGCAGATATGCTAGACGATGATATGTTTACTGATTTTTAAGGAAATAATGGGAACGCAGATAGAACGGATTTGACAGATCTACACAGATTTTTCAAGTTCAAACAAAACAAAAAAGGGATCAGATTCTTTGAAAGAATCTAATCCCTTTTTTTATAAAAATCCGCGAAAATCTCGTCCGATCCGTTTCATCTGCGTTCCTATTTAATCTTCGCGCAGCAAATATTCAAACAACTTCGGCTTACCTTCCATAAACATCGGAAACAGTTTTCGACTCGGTACGAAGGTTACTTTTTTACCAAAAATCCCTTTCCCTTTCAGGTAGATATTAGCAGATTTGAATAGGAAATAATTATTGCTCGTAATTTTATCTAAATCTTCGTAAGGATAACGCGCTGTTTTAAAATAATTGGAAATATAAACGTGCGTATCATCCATATCTACGCGCTTCAAACGCAGAAACGCCCAATAAAAAAATGCTACACCTGCGAACCAGAATATTGTCATTCCGAGTCGAAACGTGGACATTGGAATATCGCCTACATAACCCACATCGGTTAGCCAAGTAAATAGCATCAGACAGCCAAAAAATACCAGCCAAATAATTGGGAAGAAGAATTTATAAGCGAGCGTAAGATTGGTAGAAACGCGTTGCATAGGATATGTAGTTTGGAAGTAGTTTGATATGGTTTGAAAGTGGTTCGGAAGTGGTTTGATATGGTTCGGAACAACTTTCAAACTATTTTAAACCACTTCCAAACTATTTTTTTACGCTAGTTCCGCTTCTCGCTTTGCGACGACGCGTTTAGAAATTCGAATACTCACTTCGTATAAAATATAGAGTGGAACACTAATCAAAAATTGCGTAACAATATCGGGTGGAGTGATCATTGCCGAAAGAGCAAGAATAATAATGAATGCATGTTTGCGATAAGTGCGCAGAAATTCGGGACCGATTAAGCCGAGTTTACTAAATAAGTAAACGACTACAGGCAACTCAAAAATCAAACCCGCAGGCAGCGTAAACATCGTCATATAAGTCACAAAGGAACTCAAGGAAGTGGTCGAGCGCACATCCGCAATTTCATAACCCGCAAGGAACGTCACGGCGAAAGGCGAGATGACAAAGTAGCCAAATAGAATGCCCGCCATAAAGAGCGTGGAGCAAACAAAGACAATTCCGCGCGCCGCTTTTTGTTCTTCTTCGTATAAACCTGGACTGATAAATTTCCAAAATTCGTAGAAAATATATGGAAAAGCGACGATAATTCCGAGAATGATCGATACTTTAATGTGTACAATAAAACGTTCTCCGAACACCGTAGCGATAATATCAAAATCGGGTGGTGTGATACACAACTGTTGCCCCATACCCATGGCTTCTGATAGTCCACACATCGCCTGATAGGGCAGAAACCAATCGTACTTAGGCGCAAAAATGATATAATCAAAGACCACATCTTTAGCAATAAACACCACGACAGCGACCACCACCACCGCTACAAGTGAGCGAACGATGTGCCACCGCAACACTTCTAAGTGTTCCATAAAACTCATTTCCGCCTCTTCGGTTCCGCTTGGTAGTTGGTCAACGTCAATTTGATCCAGTGGCATATTAATAAAGTCGTTTGAAAGTTGTGTAAATGTCGTTCGAAAGTGGTTTGGAGGTTGTTGCTAGTTGCACAAAATTAATAACTTTTACTTAATAACAGTACGAAATAGAAAATGGCTCAATCAAAAAGATTGAGCCATTTTAAACAACTGATTTTCAGTTGTTTGTATAGGTTAAATGTGGAACGCGTGATGAAATTTTATATTCAACTGACATTTAATAAATCGAATAAATCACAATTGCGCATAAACGAATCAACTGTTCCAATCAATCAACCCTCTTATTTCACTCGGTGCCAAGTCTGCGTACGTCCCAGCGCAGCAAAACCGATGTAACCGCGGACATCCAATTTGTCGTCGCCATTTAAAGTAACATTTGCCTTGTATTCTTTACCAGAATCTGGATCCATGATCGTACCGTAGCTCCAGTAATCTTTGTATTTTTCTAAATTGGAAAGAATAACCATATTCATTAATGGTTTGTTCTTTTTTGCACCCGTACAGTTTTCACAAATAGCATCATCACCTGCGGTTAACAATTTTACTAATTTACCGTGTAATTTACCATCTTTTTCAAAAATCTCAATGTGTGAACGAGCTTCGCCAGTATTATCATCGATGGTTTTCCATACACCAACGGGACTCTGCGCCATCGCGTAAACGCTAACAAAAAGTAATAAGCTAAAAGTCGCTAAAATTGATTTTAAGTTCATTTTTATAAATTGATTAAGTTTGATAAGAAATTTTAAGGTGGACGGTAAAAGGTAGACGGAGAATTTCGTTTTTTGCCTTTACCTTATCGCCATTAAAGACTTGTTCTAACCCTAAAAGTAACTTAGGACAAAAAGGTTTAGCAGATCCTTAACGAAAAAGCAATTTAGTTAGCATATTCTAGCTTTTCTTTTGACAAAACTTTAAGAAAATACTTAAATTAACGTCGATCGTCAAATCAAACCTTTTAAAAAATCATCATCCACTAATTCCACTGACGGATTCCAAAATAGCGTTTTGAAATCGACTACTTTATCATCTTTGATTTCAATTCCCTCTGCTTCTAATAATTCCTGCATCATGGTTGGCGTAGCGAAAAAATTGCGACCACTCAATTCTCCTTTACGATTGACGACGCGATGTGCTGGAACTGGCGGATCTGCCAAGTACGCCTTATTCAATGCCCAACCTGCCATCCGTGCTGAACCTAAGGTTAGAAAGTCCGTAATTGCACCGTAGTTTGTCACTCTACCACGTGGGATTTTACGCGTGACCGCAAAAATTTGTGCGAAGTACGAAGGGATATTTTTATCGTTTTTCATAAAACAAAGGTAGGGTTTTTCGTTTTTTGCCAAAAAAGAAATAAATTGTTGTGAAAATTTATGAATGACGTTATAGTTTAGAATGACAGTAATGATTTAACTTCTAAAATCTAACGTCTAATTTCTACTTAAAGCGGGATTAATAAAGATGGCAAATTAGCAAACCCCTCCACCTGTCACTTCCCGTTTACCTTATTAACAACAAAACGGCTTACTATGTCAAAACTGGATTTATCCACGATTATTATTGTTGCGCTTTGCGTTTTCGCACTCGGATTTCTAATTTGGAAAACGGTTGGTATCAACAACCAAAAGAAAGGAGTTACCGATACTACTCAGGTCGTCGATCCGCAGGATACTAGTGCGGAAGATTATGAATTTGATGACGAAGGTGAAATTGTTTCTGATGATTCTGGACAAGCCAATGCTGGCAATGCCGCTACTACTGGCGATGCGGTAGGTGGCGACGGAGCGACTGCTGGTGGTCAAGATGGCTCTGGTACTTCAACTGGTCAAGCAGGTGAAGAGGCAGCCGATGCGACTAATTCCAATGCTAATGGTAGTGCTGGATCGAGTACGAGTTCGACTAACAATAGTGGTAGTAGCACTGCTGCAAACAGTGGCGGCTCAACTACCGCAACGCAAGCTAAACCCACTTTTTATGACGACGATAGCCGAGGACAATATTTAGTCTTGGCGGGTGCTTTTCGCGTACGCGATAATGGCGTGAGAGAGGCACGTCGTATCCGTCGGATGGGCTATCCCGATGCAGAAATGACCTTGATGGATCGTGGTACTTACGCTACGGTATTGGTAGATCGCTTTGCGGCTGCAAGTGATGCGAAAGAATTGGTGCGTGATTTAGAAGCAAAAGGTGTAGAATCTTACGTGCATCGGAAGCGATAAAACTAAAAAAGATGGTTGAATAGTTTGATTGTTAAAATTGTTTTTAGCAGATATGTTAAAACGAAGTGGCAATCAAACCATTTAACCATTCAACCATCATTTTTATATGAAAAACCTGCAAAATAAAACCGTTTGGATTACGGGCGCATCCGATGGAATCGGGAAAGAATTAGCGATTCAATTAGCAAAGGAGGGTGCAAAAATTATCCTAACGGCGCGGAATATCGAAAAACTCAATGCGGTAAAAGCGAATCTAACGGGTAGTGGACATCTGGTCTATCCCATGGATTTATTGAAAGTCGCTACGATTGCCGATGCAGTTACAGAGGTTTTGGCGCAAGTCGGCTCGGTAGATATTTTGGTGAATAACGCGGGTATTTCGCAACGTTCTTTAGCGAAAGACACGTTGCTAGATGTGGATCGAAAGATTATGGAATTGGACTTTTTTGCGGTGGTGGCGTTGACCAAAGCATTACTGCCGCAAATGCTGGAGCGCAAAAGCGGAATGATCGTCTGTATCAGTAGTGTAGCGGGTAAATTTGGTGCGCCTATGCGAACCGCTTATTCTGCGGCTAAGCATGCGGTGATTGGTTTTATGGATGCGTTGCGGGCAGAAGTACATGCCGATCATATCAAAGTAATGGTCGTCACGCCAGGTTCGGTACGGACCAATATTTCTAAAAATGCGCTGGAAGGAGATGGTAAAAAACACAATGTCACTGACCCGCTGATTGAAAACGGGATTCCCGTAGAGGTATGTGTACGTAAAATTATCAAAGGAATTAAAAATGATACACCAGAATTGCTAATTGGTAGTTCAAGAGAAAAATTTGCGGTCTATGCGCGGCGATTTTACCCGAAGCTACTGTTTAAAGCAATGACGAAATTGCAAACTACCTGAGATTCATCATACTTATTCGTAAATCAAAAAAGAGCTAAGTATCGACACTGCCAAAGTACATATCAGACCACGATTTAAATTGGAAATTCCACAACCACGGCAAGCGGTTGAAGATCGAGTCAATCTGATCTTACGCGACACTTCGCGCGGCATCAAGGGAAAAATTGTAGATCACCACATCGTTCTGGATATAGTCGAAGAAGATGTACATTACTGGTCGCCTCAGTTAAATTTTCGCATCGAACCCGATGAGATGAATGAAAACCATACCGTCATGTCGGGCTTAATTGGACCTCGACCCGAAGTGTGGACGTTATTTATGTTTATCTATTTTGGGATTGGAGTCGTTGGTTTTTTTGTTTCTTCTTATGGCATCGCTAAGTGGCAACTGGGCGAATATTCCAATTTCGTTTTAGCGTTGCCCATTGCTTTATTATTAATGTTGAGTGCTTATGCCGTTGGTAAATACGGTGAACGTCTGGCGAGTGATCAGATGGAACAAATGAAGCAAGTCATCCGCGATGCGATTGTATTTGATTAGTGGTTTTCAACGATTAAATCATCTTTTCTACTTTCTACTTTCTACTTTCTACTTTCTACTTTCTACTTCTCTAATTCAATCTCAATGACCACATCTTTTCCAAAAGGTGGATTTGGCGGTAACGACTTTACAGAGTCACCGAAAGAAAGAATTCCAAAAATCACGGGTGTTTTATAACGTTTAGCAGGGTAGGGCGTAAAGCCGTCCGTTAATACTAAAATGCTATCGGGTGCGGGTTTTAGTTGCAAAGCCGCCGCAATTCCTACGCGCATATCAGTCCCACCTCCGCCAGTCATTTGCTGAATAGAAAATACGTTATCAGATACATTGAGGCGAATCGGTTCGTAAGCACGTACATCGCAAGGAATAATCGTAACGGGAATTTGAAAGGTTTTTAATACTTGACTGACCTCTGCCATCGCCTGCCCCAATTGCTGCGCCGACATCGACCCCGACGTATCTACTACTACTGCTATACGCGCGGCTAAATCACCACGTAAAGACGGCGTTAAAATAGGATTATAAATGGCTTGTCGCCGACTGGGACGCGTGAAAGTGTAATCAATTCGACTGCCCAGGCCCGTATTAATTGCCATACTCATACGATGGCTCAAGACCTTGTGCCAATTGACTTTAGGACGTAGCGTATCATCAATCCATTTTGCCCAGTTGCCAGGTAAATTACCGATGGCGGCACGGGCGCGTTGCATTTCCTGAGCGACGCTTTTTTTAATCATTTTAATTTCTACATCCGTCAATTGTTGGGCTTCACCTGTAGTTTGTGCTGTCACTTCCCAGGGACGAGCTTGACCATGTACACCGCTGCCTTCGTCCATGCCGTTCTGCGGCATTTTACCTTTCTTCTTAGTGCGTCTTTTGAGCAGTTTTTTATAATAAAATTCGGCAATTTGACCTGCTGGAAAATTTTGCTGCTGAGGTGTTATACCAGGGAACGCTCTTGGCATTCTCAAACCGTCCCATACGCTATCATTAATTTCATAATCTGCCGCCATGTTCCAAAGTTCTGCATCGGCATTGAGTTCTTGCGCTCGGATACCGTGTTCGCGTAGGACGTGGGAGATTTCGTGAATCCAAACGTAACCGATTTGGGCTAAAGCCGAAATTCGTTCTTCATTATTATAAATCTGCTGGATAGTTGCGGGATTGAAATAGATATTGAATGAATAATCAATGGCAGCAACAGGAATCTGATCGGTGAGGATAATTTTAGTTTTGAAGAGAGCAGGGGCGAACCAAGGTAGTTTTTCGGCGCAGTAGGCACGAGCAAAACGGATAATATCTTCGGGCATTAGAAATTGGTTCTAGTGATTGGTGTACTATGAAGAGTGAATCTCAACTTTGCCCGAAAGTTAATTTTTTTTATAAAAAAAATTACGGGGAAACGGAAAGTTTCCCCGTAAAATCGAATAGCTAAAACAAGCTCTATTCCTAGTCAATTAAAAAAACATATGATTTCCACACGTTTTCATGAAATGTAAATCGCAACCATTCGCTGAGCGAATCCGAAACGCTTGTAAATCGCGCTCAGAATTAACATTCAATTTAGCAAAAAGTGTTTTGTGGTTAATACTGTAACCAATATTTCCTTCCGTGCCATAAGGCAAAACAACTGCGTTAAATAAATCCGCGTTGGCGTCATTGAAACCATTAGTATAACCCATTGCTCGAAAAATATTGTCCAAAAACTGGCGATCTCGCGCATTGGCTTGGTGAGCACGGGACAGCTTTTCGTAGAATTCTGTAGAGGTTAAACCATGCGAATCGCCAAATTCAGGATTAGTACCTAAACGCGATAAAACACGTGGTTTTTGACTAGTTGGTAGATTAAAAATTGGATGCCCAGAACAGCTTTTAGTTGTTGAACCATAACTCACTACGTTGAGGTTCGTTCCAGAAGTTGGGGCAAGTGAATTCCCACTATTATCTGTAAGAATCAATTCCACTCGGCGATTTTGGTAACGTCCCGCAGCGGTATTATTATTCGCAATCGGGTCATTTTCTCCTAAACCACGATAACTTAAACGCTCCGCGTCAATGCCTTGACTAATGACATAATCATAGGCAGATTTTGCTCGCCGTTCGGATAGACGTTGGTTAGAAACGGCACTACCTACATTATCGGTATAGCCATTAATGCTGAGTTGCAAAGAAGGATTAGCTTGCATAATGGCAATGGCGTCGTTGAGTGCGCTTTTAGCCGTTGTACTTAAATCCGAGCT
>JBGCES010000962.1:0-8754 GCA_045106545.1 Saprospiraceae bacterium | reverse complement strand
CAACCGTACCGATAATATTTTGGTGAACCTGGGCTTTGTGGAGCAGATTGGTGACGCGTTCACTTTCGGTAATCGAGCCGATAATGACCAAATTACGCGTGCGTTCGCGACCGACATTCAAATTACCAAAACGGAAAAAATGCAATAGCGTTCGCAAGCTAACCGTACTAAGCATTGCCCATAAAAAACCAAGAATAATCAACGCCCGCGAAGAGCGCAAATCGAGTGGTAAAAAACCATAAATTGCCGCGAGTAAAACGGTTCCCATCGTCAGTCCACGTACTAGTTTACGTAAGTTGCCGCGCTCGTCGTAGCCGCCACTAAAATAAACCGAAACCAGCCAAATTGCAATCGCCAAAGGCGCATTAAACAGCAAAAAAGTATCGTCGTAATAATCAGGGTCTTTGAAATAATACTCTTCCCAGAAGTTTTTTAAAAAATATAAACCACTGTAAATCAGTGATATATCGAGGATAGGTAAGTAAAGTTGCTTAAATAAATTGCTGACTACCGTAAGCGTTGCTCGAAAATATATTGCCGCTTGCAGCATTAATACAAAGAGCCACGCTTGTTCGCCTTTGAAGTGCTTTTTGGCAAAAATAATCATGGCGTTGTAGAACGCGCGGACATAATTTAAACTGCCTTTTTTGGTGCTTTCTCCTTTGTAATGAATAATCGTCGTGTCCGCGAAATAGTAGTTTTTATAACCTGCTTTCACGATGCGATAAGACAAATCAATGTCCTCACCGTACATAAAAAACGTCTCGTCGAGTAAGCCGATTTTATCCAAAACAGAACGCCGTAGCATCATAAACGCACCCGCCAAAACATCCACTTCGTGGTTCTGGTCTTTATCTAAAAAGCCTAAGTGATAACGTCCGAAAATTTTTGATTTAGGAAAGAATTTGGATAGCCCGAACGTTTTAGCGAAAGCGACAAAAGGAGACGGAAAACCACGTTTAGATTCAGGTAAAAAATTGCCCGAGCCATCGATCATTTTTACACCCAAGCCACCCGCTTCGGGATGCGCGTCCATGAAGTCAATCACTTTACTAAAAGTGTCTTCTTCTACGACCGTATCTGGATTTAAAAGCAAAACATACTCGCCTTGCGAAACGCGAATCGCCTGATTATTCGCAATCGAAAAACCCGGATTGTCCGTATTGGCAATCAAATGTACTTCAGGAAATTTCTCCCGTACCATTGCCACCGAACTATCCACTGAATTATTATCTACCACATACACCTCTACCGCCAAGCCTTGCGCTGCTCGCCGCACGGATAGCAAAGCTTGTTCGAGAAAATACCGAACGTTGTAGTTGACGATGATGACGGTTAGTTTCAAAAAAGTTGGTAGTTGGTAGTTTTTAGTTGGTAGTCGGTAGAACGAGCAACAAAAACTAGCGGGAGGAAAATATGCCTTCGTTTCAGGTATCGGATTCCTCAAAGGAATCCGATACCTCACTTTTATATTTTACATTTTGACTTTTACATTTTACATTATTTCTGATAGGGAATACGGGAAAGTATAGAGCGACCGAGGGTCATTTCGTCGGCGTATTCTAATTCTCCACCGAAGGAAACACCGCGCGCGATGGTACTGACGTTCACTTCCACGTCGCGGAGTTGCTTATTAATATAAAAAATGGTCGTGTCGCCTTCAATCGTCGGGCTGATTGCCATGATGATTTCCTCTGTTTCGGCTAGGTTTGCTCGTTCTAATAAAGTATCAATATGCAAATCGCCTGGCCCGATCCCTTCTACTGGCGAAATTACGCCGCCAAGCACGTGGTATAACCCACTATATTGATTCGTATCTTCAATTGCCATCACATCGCGAATACTTTCGACTACACAAATTGTTCTGCGTTTGCGGTGCATATCCGTACAAATCGTACAGGTGGATGCATCTGAGATATTGTGACAGACTTTGCAGGTTTTGATATTTTTGCGCATTTTTACTATCGCATCACTAAAGTTTTCTGCCGTTTCTACTGGCTGATTGACTAAATGAAGAACCAGACGTAGTGCCGTTTTTCGTCCAATTCCAGGCAATTTTGCAAATGCTTCTACCGCATCTTCAATAAGTTTCGAGCTAAAATTCATAGCGCGAAATTACTAAAAAATTAAGAAAAGGGAGGAGATGAGTTATATCCGATTAAGCGCTTTCTTTTGCTGCTATAACCTTAAAATTCATAATAAATAATTGAACTAAACAATTACTGCCATAGATCGTTTTTTGTGTAATCAATACACGAAGTCCCAATAAATAAATTTCAGTTTTACATAAATTAAGTGCCTAAATTTAGTGCTTGAAAGGTGGGAATATTTATTTTTGCGATTCAACTGAAAGATATTGGACTAATTAATCAATTAATAGTTCATCAATTCAAAATAATTCAAACCCGAAATTAAGATAAAATTATGGCTGAAGTTATCCGTATGCCCCGTATGAGTGACACCATGGAAGAAGGTGTAATTGTCGAATGGCTTAAAGCAGAAGGCGAAGAAGTAGAATCGGGTGAAACCCTAGCGGAAGTAGAAACCGATAAGGCAACGATGGAATTAGATAGCTATTCCGATGGCGTATTATTACATATTGCGGTGAAAGAAGGAGCTGTTCCAATTGATGGAATTATTGCTGTAATCGGTGAACCTGGTGAAGATTGGGAAGCTGCGATTGCTAGTGAGGGTGGTAGTAACGGTGCTGCTGAAAAAGCGGAGGATAAAAAAGAAGAGGCAACCGCAGAAGCAGCTGAGCCAGTGGCAGCTACGACAAGTTCAGATAATAGTAGTTCAGATAGTCGTGTCAAAGCTTCTCCTTTAGCGCGCAGCATGGCAAAAGACGAAGGAATTGATTTAAATAGTATCAAAGGTAGTGGAGATAACGGACGCATTGTAAAGCGCGATATTGAAGAGTATATGGAATCAGGTGCGAAACCAGCAACGCCTGCTCCCGCTCCAAAAGCAGCGCCAGCAGCTCAACCTGCTGCTCCCGCTCCTGCGAAAGCAGCACCAGCTCCAGCAGCAAAACCAGCTCCACAAGTTACGCCATTCGTTTATGGTGGTGGCGCAGGAGATGGCGAAGATATTCCTGTTACGCAGATGCGGAAAGCGATTGCGCGTCGCTTGAGCGAAAGTAAATACACTGCGCCACATTTCTACTTGACGGTAGAAGCGGATATGGGCAAAGCGATGGCATTGCGTAAGAAATTGAATGAAGTAGCGCCGACTAAATTGTCATTCAACGATATTGTATTGAAAGCGGCAGCAGCAGCATTGCGCATTCATCCAGCGATTAATTCTTCTTGGATGGGTGATAAAATCCGTCGCAACAACGAAATTAATATCGGTGTAGCCGTAGCAGTGGATGAAGGTTTATTAGTACCCGTGATTCGTTACGCGGATATTAAGACAATGTCGCAAATCAACGTAGAAGTGAAGGAAATGGCAGGTCGGGCGCGTCAAAAACGCTTGAAGCCAGAAGAAATGCAAGGCAATACCTTTACCATTTCTAACTTAGGAATGTTTGGTATTGAAGAATTTACAGCGATTATCAATCCACCTGACGCTTGTATTTTGGCAGTTGGTGCGATTCAGCAGAAGGCAGTCGTCGAAAATGGCGAAATCGTAGTGGGTAACCGCATGAAAATGACGCTTTCTTGTGACCACCGCGTAGTGGATGGCGCAACGGGCGCACAATTCGTGAAAACGTTGAAAGAGATTTTAGAGAATCCAATTCGTTTATTGGTGTAAATGGAGTACAGGTTTTTAACCTGTGAAATATTAAAAAGGGTCAAAGGCGCACGGAGCGTTTTTGACACTTTTTTTTATTAAAAAAATCAGCAGGAATCTAACTCTACCAAAAAAGTTTCTAATTCAAGATTTTGGTGAATGGTAGTTGTTGGATGTTCAATTAAATCCAATAATAAATTGGCAGCTTGATAGCCTAAATCGTAACCAGAGTGCTTGATATGGGTAATCGCTGGATTAATGTGATAAGGTAGATAACCGTTACTGATGCTAATGATTGCCAAGTCTTGTGGAACACTTATTTTTTGAGCATAAATGACGGGAATGACAGTAGCGAGTAATTCGTCTGACATGGTAAAGAGTGCATCAGGCGAATGTTGCTGTAACAACATTTTGAAATCAGGTTGGGCGGTTTTTAAGTCATTGATAAAGCAACATTGTCTAGCATCATAAGAGATACCATGTTTTTCTAGCGCAGCTTTATAACCAGCAAATCGTTGTTGAGTAATCGCTAAATGTGGATCGGCGAATACGCCAGCAATTTGCCGATAACCTTTGGTCAGTAGATGACTAACTGCCATGAATGCCGCCTGAAAATCATCAATCGTAACGGTAGCTCCTACTTGTTCAGGTATGATTTTATCAACAAAAACCACTGGAATATCGTAGCGATCCAATTGAGTAAAATGTTCTACCGATTGCGTTTCCTTGGAGAGACAAACCAATAGTCCATCTACACCAAAGTTGCGACACATCTTGACACAATTTTTCTCTTTTTCTAATAAATCATTGGACTGAAAGGTGATAAAGGTATATCCTTTTTGGTGGGCAATTTCTTCAATTGCTCTGATTAAATCAGGAAAGAAGAAGCGACCCAATTCGGGTAAAATTAACCCGATGAGTTTACTACGCCGTTGTCGGAAATTAATCGCTTGATGGTTAGGGAAATAACCTAACTCTTCCGCTACATCTTTAATTTTTTGCTTGGTCTTGGCACTAATTCCCGGATGATCTTTTAGTGCTCGCGAAACAGTAGAAACATCTACACCGACCAATCTAGCAATATCTTTGATCGTGATTCTCTTCATTCCAGATTAATTATTTTCCCACAACAAGCGTTTGCATAAATGCTTTGCACCATATTGCAACAATATTTAATAGTAAATAAATAGCAATTTTTAAAATATCATGTAATTTTACAGCTATATAACCAGTAATTAATTTTTTTGAACATAAAAGTTACAAACAAATTAATCTAAAAAGTTTTTTTTACACTAACTATATTTGGGCTACTTAAAGAAGTAGCCTTTTTTTATTAAAACAAATTTCACCTAGCTATAGCAGGTCTTGCCGAAATCATTTGATAAAGGTTGCATTAATTACTTCGGCGTTCCTAAGCGTATGTCAGGTATAATCATAATTCGTTCAATAATTGAAAATACAAAATATTCCAGTAAAATCAGACATCGTCTTTACCGACGGTATCAAACATCCTGATCTCTTTCTTTGGGATGGTTGGTCATACTATGACAATGAAGTTTCTCATCTATATTGTCTAGCTGTGAGTCGTTACCATTCAGATCATACTCCACTCGATCCTTCCACTCGCAATTTTCATCCATTCCATATTAGGCATTTTACTTCTACCGACGAAGGTAAAACTTGGATCGATGAAGGTTGTTTTTTGAAACCTAGATTAAATGAATCAAAACACGATTCTCGTACAATTTGGAGTGGTTCGGTGGAGCCATTGCCAGAGGGTAGAAAACTAGTTGCCTACACGGGTTTACAAACCGTTGATGATGACCATATTTTCTTACAAAATATTGCGCTCGCTGTTTCTAATGATGGTTATACGATAGATAGCGTAGCCGAAATACCGCTTTCTTCTCCAGTGAGAGATTGGTTCGAGATCACTGAATTGGGGTATTATTTGTCTGAACCGACAAGTATAGGATATAAAGATGGAGAAAATGGTGGCCCAATAACTGCTTGGCGTGATCCGTTCGTTTATGTTGATTCAACCGAGCGGATTTATCTATTTTGGTCGGCAAAGATCACTTCTCACGAAAGTGCTATGGCATCCGCGCTATTGGAGCCAGATGGGGCATTATTTAAAATGTCGAAATTATTTCCACCAATTTTGTTCCCAGATCGAGCGCAATTTACGCAATTTGAACTGCCAAAAATCTATCACAATCCGCAAGAAAGTTGCTACTATTTGATCGGTGCGACTTGTAACCGACTTTACGAAGGTCAATCAGATGCAGAAGTAGGAAAGGCGATCCGGTTATATAAGTCCGCTACAATTGACGGATCTTGGCAACCTTGGGGAATTGATGGAAGCATTATTTTTCAAGCAGAAAACCTTTTTGGAATGACGGTGTTAAAAACTGATTTTGCAAACGATCGGTTATTGTGTATTTCACCTTACACAGAAGCTGCCTCTGATGAATTGCAATTGACCTTTTCCAGAACTTTTTATATTTACTTAAATCCAGTACGGATTGTTTGGCAGTAATAAAAATTTAACTCGTATGAAAGCTATTTGCTATGGAGAAATGCTTTGGGATCTGTTGCCTACAGGTAGAAAAGCAGGCGGTGCGCCCATTAATTGTGCAGCTCATTTAAATAATTTAGGAATTTCTACGGCGATGATTAGTCGCGTAGGAACGGATGATTTGGGACGAGAGATTGTTGATTATTTTAAAGGCAAAAATGTGAATACTGATTTAGTGCAAATGGATACGACTCAGCCAACAGGAGTAGTCGCGGTTGATTTGTCTGATCCTACGGATGTACAATACGATATTGTTGCGCCAGCCGCCTGGGATTTTATTGAGGTAAATGCTGCTAACTTAGCCGCTGTCCAGCAAGCAGATTATCTGGTGTACGGAATTTTAGCCGCCCGAAGCGAACAGAGTTTACAAAGTTTACAAACGCTATTAGCGAAAGCGAATTATAAAGTTTTGGATGTCAATTTTCGTTCGCCCTACTATTCGCAGCCGCTTTTTGAACAACTCATAGAAACGGCAGATTTAGTCAAAATGAATGATGATGAACTCAGCGAAATAGCGAGTTGGTACACTAATGCAACCTCGATGAAAGCGCAAATGACGGATTTATACGAGCGGTTTGATTTAAAACAACTACTCGTAACCCGTGGAGCGAACGGCGCAATTTTATTGGATCAGAACGGTTTTACGGAGCACTCTGGCTTTTCCGTAACGGTAGTAGATACCATCGGTAGTGGCGATTCTTTTTTAGCAGGTTTTATCAGTCAACAAATGCAGGGTAAATCACCATTGGCATCCTTGACTTTTGCTGCTGGAATTGGTGCGCTCGTCGCCACCCACGCTGGTGCTAATCCGCCTTTAAGTCTAACTCAAATCAATGATTTTATCAACTCCTAGAGTTAAATTATACCATTGCTAAATACAAACCCGCTGCAATCACGCCACCCAAAATAGGCCCTGCCACTGGAATCCAAGCATACCCCCAATCATTATCGCGTTTACCTTTAATCGGTAAAATCGCATGCGCAATTCGTGGGCCTAAATCCCGCGCTGGATTAATCGCGTAACCCGTCGGGCCACCTAAACTGAGACCTACACCCAAAACCACTAGCGCAACGGGTAGCGCATCTAATGAACCTAAACTAGCTGCTTCTCCACCAAATATCGGCCCTGTAATATATAATACTGCATAGACCAAAACGAATGTACCAATGACTTCCGTAATTAAATTAGAAGTCGTAGAGCGAATGGCGGGAGCCGTACAAAAGGTGGCTAAAATTCCATCTGCATCATCCGTCTGTGCATAATGATCGCGGTAGGTTAGATAAACTAAAACTGCTCCCAATATCGCGCCTAATATCTGCGCTATTAAATAAAATGGAACCTCTGCCCAGGCAAATTTACCTGCGACCGCCAGACCGAGTGTCACCGCTGGATTGAGGTGCGCACCGCTGTAAGGCGCGACAATAAAAACGGCAGTAAAAACCGCAATTGCCCAGCCCATCGTAATAACCATCCAGCCGCTGCCTTCTCCTTTGGAATCTTTCAATACGGCATTAGCTACTACGCCATTTCCTAATAAAATAAGGATCATTGTCCCGATGATTTCTCCGATAAATGCGGTCATGATTGTTCGTTTTGTTGAATAAAGTGATAGGTGTGTTTTGAATTGGGAAATTAAGCAAAACTATTAAAACAGAAAAGAGAAGGTTATTTTAGTTGATAAACTCTCGCTTCCCACGCCGCTAATTCTGGCGTATGTCCAAATCCATTGCTATTATAATTGCAAATTAATAGCGCCTCTGCGGGGATATTTTGCAAATTAAACAAGCTGATATATTCGTAAGAGAAGTTGAGAAAAATCAAGTATTCGTGTGCTTCATCCCACCGTCGATAAATAAATAATTCATCCGAATCGGGCGCGAGATCTTCGTAGTCACCATAAATCAAAGTCGGATGCTGCTTGCGCAGTTGAATCATTTTCTGATAATAATAAAAAATGGAATCTTTATCTGCTAAAGCAGCTTCTGCGTTGATGTCTGTATAATTTGGATTAATTTTTAACCATGGTTCGCCACTAGTAAAACCTGCATTTTTAGCTGCACTCCACTGAATGGGCGTACGCGCATTATCACGTCCCATTTTATTGAAAATTGGAATCATCATTTCTGGATCTTCGCCGCGTTCGCGCATTTCGGCAACGTAGTTTTTAATTTCTACATCGTCAAAATCTTCCAGCTTTTCCATTTTAATATTGGTCATCCCGATTTCACTACCTTGATAAATACAAGGCGTTCCACGTAGCGTCAATAATAAAGTCGCTAATAACTTCGCCGATTCTTCGCGATAATCACCATCGTCCGCAAAGCGCGAAATCATGCGCGGAAAATCGTGATTATCTAAAAAGAGCGTCACCCAGCCCGATTCGCCCATTGCTTGATGCCAGCGCGAAAAAATGGCTTTAAGTTCGGGGAGATCCCAATCT
>JBGCES010000961.1:0-2839 GCA_045106545.1 Saprospiraceae bacterium | reverse complement strand
AAATTTTCATAATGGTAACCTTCACCATTTTACGAAAGTAGCCGCAGTTGTTTATCGAGTAGCAAAGCTGTTTCGGAAAGCAAAAGAATAAATTAGCGGGAGCAATGTTAAGTCTGCGATAAATATGCCACTTTTCTTCGTCTCTTATTTTGTACTTAGCTGTGAGATATATTTTGACACAAAAAGCTATTTTTGCCCAACTCAAAACTATGTTCGCACCTCGTCTCCGACAGGTACGTGACTCAAAACCCAAAACTTCTACGCTATGCAAGTTAACTCAACATATAAAGTCGGCATCCTCGGTGGTGGACAATTAGGTAAGATGATGGCACTAGCTGCCGCTAATTGGGATTTGCAAATCTGGTCATTGGACAAAGATTCGAGTTTTCCAGCGGGAACAGTAAGTAGCAAATTCATCGAAGGCGATTTTAAAAATTACGACGACGTTTATCAATTTGGTAAGCAGGTCGATGTCTTGACTATAGAAATTGAGCACGTGAATACGGACGCGCTGTTGCAATTGGAAAAAGAAGGCGTGAAAGTGCATCCGCGTCCTGCTGCTTTGAATATTATTAAGGATAAAGGCTTGCAAAAACAGTTCTACGCAGAACACGGCCTACCAACTTCCAAGTTTAAATTATATGAAAGTGGGGAAGCGATTCAGCAAGCCATTGCTGATAAAAAATTGCGTTTTCCGTTTGTACAAAAATCACGCACCGCAGGTTACGATGGCAAAGGCGTAGCCGTGATTAAGAATGCAGCAGACATGGATAAACTACTGATGACTGCGAGCGTCATTGAGCCACTAGTAGATAATCAAAAAGAATTGGCGGTCATCGCAGCGCGTAATGAACGCGGCGAAGTGACGATTTTTCCTTGTGTAGAAATGGAATTTCATCCCGTGGCGAATCTCGTCGAATTTTTGATTTGTCCTGCCAACATCTCACCTTACATCGAAGCTCAAACGGAGGAATTAGCCACTCAAATCATCGAAAAATTTGACATCTGCGGCTTACTCGCCGTAGAATTCTTTTTGACCAACGACAACGAAATTTTAATCAACGAAGTCGCACCGCGTCCGCACAATAGCGGTCACCATACCATAGATAGTTGCTATACTTCGCAGTTTCAGCAACACTTACGCGCCGTGACCAATTTCCCATTAGGTAGCACCAAAATGAAAACGCCTTCCGTCATGGTGAACCTACTCGGTGCAGCAGATTACACGGGTCAAGCCGTTTACGAAAACCTCGATCAAGTGATGGCGATGGAGGGTGTCAATTTACATTTGTATGGAAAAACGATGACGAAACCGTATCGGAAAATGGGGCATGCGACAGTGGTGGCGGAGAGTACGGATCGGGCGCGGGAGGTGGCACGGGAGGTGAAGGAGGTGTTGGTGATTAGGGCTTGATGGAGGTATTTTAGCGTTTGTAAACGTTTGTAGTCGGCTAAATGTATTGTTAATAGCAAAGTAAAATGGGATATATATACGCAAATTAGTCATAATTAGAATAAATGAAAGTGCGATGAATTATGAAAAGATAGAAGCATTTATAAAAGATGAAAACTTTAATATTGATGAAAGATTCATACGGTTCATTAAATCGGATTATTTGCAAAAAATATCCCAAACAGTCTTTTATGAAGGAACTGATTGGTTAATCAATAGGATAAAAAGACCTTTTATTAATAGTGAAATCCTAAGTGATGAATTTGATTCTATTGATACTTGTCTCAAGTATTTTGGTTCAAATAGAAGTAACCCAGCACTTATTTCTAAATTCTTTCAAACAGAGGAAGAGCTTACAGACAACTGGAAAGAATTCAAAAGATTTCATCCTCAATTCAGGAAGGGATTTCAAATTATTGGCTTGCTTGATTCTCCTCATGCTTCAATATTATTAATTGGAATAACTGAATCAAATTATGGACAAATTTGGATTGAGGTAGGTAATTCAAATAGCCTTATTAAAATGGCAGATGACATAGATGATTTAATTAATAAAATTACGTTCAAACCATACAGCATTTTGACTGATCAATTTGGCTTGAAATTTAAAAAAAGTAAAGAAGGGTATTATGAAATAGAAACTATGACTAACCATGCATGACTATGCCAGAGTCGCCTAACAACAGACTCCATCAAGTAGTGAGATTCTTTTTTAATTCAACTTGCCTATATAATTGCACATCTATTTGGTAAATTAAAAATATCATGCACCGCTTCCTCTCATTCCTAAAAAAAGCCCTCCCCAATCAATACCTTCCCCCTAGCCTAGAACAAGAAATAACCACCAGTTTCCACCCTATTTCCATCAAAAAAAACGATTACCTCATCCGCGAAGGACAAATTTGCCGCTACCTCTACTTCGTCCAATCGGGCAGCCTCCGCAATTTCTACCTAAAAAACGGACGCGAAATCAACATCTGGTTTTTCTTCGCTAATGATTTTATGACCGTTTTTGATAGCCTTTATCGCCAAACACCTGCTGAGGAAAATTTGCAAGCCTTAGAAAATTGTACATTATATCGTATCGCTTTTGACCGTTTACAAAAGCTACAAAATAGTACTCACCATTGGTCGCTCATTATCAGTTTCTTTACGCGCCAGTACGCCATCCAGCAAAAAGACCGCATTTACATGCTACAAGCCATGACCGCCGTGGAGCGTTATTATTACCTCTTTGAACACTATCCGCATTTGATTCAAAATCTTTCTAATAAACAGCTCGCTAGTTATTTGGGTATGAGTCGGGAAACCTTGAGTAGAATACGTTCGAAATAAACTGAGAGGACAGATGACAGATCGCTTCGCTGACAGAGGTCAGACGCTCGT
>JBGCES010000960.1:0-3044 GCA_045106545.1 Saprospiraceae bacterium | reverse complement strand
GGCAGCACCATCACCTTCGATCCTGCCCTCAGCGGTGATACGATTACTTTGAACGGTACGCAATTAACGATTGATAAAGACCTTACCATCACTGGCAATGTACCCATCAACATCAGCGGCAATGAACAAAGTCGAGTCTTTAACTTGACCAATAACGCCACCATTACGATGGAGAGCCTAACCATCCAAGATGGTAATGGTAATGGTAATGGTAATATTGGTGGCGCGATCCTGGTGAATAGTGGTGTCACTTTGACGTTACGTAACAGCACAATCCGTAATAGTAGAGGTCGAAGTTCGGGTGCGATTGACAACAGCGGCACACTGATGGTGGAAAACTGTACATTTTGGGGTAATCGCTCCACCAACTTTAGCGGTGGTGCAATGGTTAATCGCAGCGTAGCAACCATTAAAAGTAGCACGATTTCTGGCAACACTTCAAACGCTCAGGGTGGTGGATTATTCAACGCAACTGGTTCGACCCTTACGATCAGTCACAGTACCATCACCGATAACCAAGCTCAGAATGGTGCAGGTGGCATCACCTCACACAGAAATAATTCGACGGAGACACGCCTCTACGGCTCCATTGTGGCGGGGAACAATGGCAGCGGAGGCGATCTGGAAATAGATGGCACTAATAATACGTTCGTTAGTGATGGATACAACTTGATTGGTACGCTAGGGGATAACGTGGTAATGGTTGGTACTGGCGACCAAATTAATATTGCCGAGCCTAAAATTGGTGCATTAGCAGATAATGGCGGGCCGACCCTAACGCATATTTTGCTGTCGGGCAGTCCCGCTATCGATGCCGCGGATAACGGTAATTGCCCCGCCACCGATCAGCGCGGCGAAGCGCGACCAATCGATGGAACCTGCGATATTGGTGCCGTTGAGGTATTTGTATCAACCGTTGCAGATTTGACCATTGCTGATCTGACCGTATCGGAGGCCGATGGAACAGCCGATGTAGTGGTGACTAGTTCCGCTACAGCGGCCCAAGACATCACCGTTGAATATACTACAACAAGCGGTACTGCCACGGCTGATAACGATTTTACTATCATATCAGGCACAGCAACCATCTCCGCTGGTGAAACCCAGACCACGATTAGCGTTCCCATTATTGATGATCCCACTTTTGAACCAGCCGAAACTTTCTCCGTCGTTCTGTCTAAGCCAACCGTTGCCTCCCTTGCGGATAACAGCGCAACAGTGACCATCAACGACAATGACCTGGGACCTAGTTTGATCGTGACCTCGCTCAACGATGGACAGGATGGTAGTTTTAATTTTGGAGAGAATACGCTACGGGAGGCGTTTGCCCTCGCTACCGATGGTGATATCATCACCTTTGATGCAGCACTTAGTGGAGATACGATTACTTTAAACGGAAGCTCGTTTGGCATCAGTAAAGAAGTTAGCATCGTTTCCACCATTCCGATCACGATTAGCGCGGATAGCCTAAATCGTATTTTTAGTATCTCAGGAAATGGTGATCTGACGATCGACGGACTCACCATTCGCGATGGTGTGAGGGGTTCGAATACCGTTGGTGGTGTCATTCAAGTCAATTCTGGTGGTCGCCTGACCGTACGAAATTGCACAGTGAGCAATAGCACCGCTGGTTTTAGTGCTATCGGTATCTGGGGCGGCGGAACGGCCATCTTTGAAAATTCGCTCATTACGGAGAATTCAGGCAGACAAGGTGGTGCATTTTGGGTGAGAGGGAACCTCACCATGACCAATTGTACTATCTCTAATAATACTGCCAGTGGGGGTGCGGCCATCTATGCCGGAATTGGAACTCCAGTCATCAATCTGACCCATTGTAGCCTAATCGGCAATTTTGCCACAGGTGCGGGTAGTGGAATCCGCAGGGGCAGTGCCACTATCACCATCGGCAGTTCCATCATTGCCAACGACATCAGTCGGCGTAGTAATTGTAATACTTCCAATTTCATTTCTCTCGGTAACAATATCATCAGCGACGGAACTTGTTTTGATGGTAGTGTAGAAAGTGATCAATTCAGTACTGATCCGATGGTTGCGCAACTTGCTGATAATGGCGGTCCTACACTAACCCACGCTTTATTATGCGGTAGTCCAGCCATTGACGCAGGTGGCACTTCTAATTGTACAGCTACCGATCAACGTGGGGTTATGCGCCCCATTGACGGTGATGGCGATGAAACAGCGACCTGCGACGTGGGTGCTTTTGAAAGTCCATCTAAAGTTATACCTACGATTACTTTTGAATCTTCTGATGCCGATAACGCAATTTGTCCAGGTGAAGAAGTGACCTTTACTGCGAGTGGTGGAGATAATTATGAATTTTTTGTAAACACCACCTCCATGCAGCAAGGTACAGACGCTACTTACAAAACCAGCACTTTAACCGATGGTGCGGAAGTTTACGTCATCGTAACCAATAGCGATGAATGTGATAAAACATCATCCACGATTACGATAAGTGTGAGCGATACTGAAGATCCAGTACCTGATGTAACTAATCTACCAGACCTCACTGCTCAGTGTTCCATTAAAATTGTAGAACCAACGGCAACCGACAACTGCGCAGGAGCAATTACCGCTACTACTACCAATCCGACTTCTTATACCGAGCAAGGAACGTACACCATTACTTGGAAATATAATGATGGGAACGGAAATAGCGTAATGCAAACGCAAAAAGTTATTATCGACGATACCCAAAAACCGATGCCCGTTGTCGCTAATCTGCCAGATGTAACAGGACAATGTGACGCTACCGTAACTGCCGCTCCTAAAGCAACTGACAATTGCGCCAGCGGTCAAATCACTGCAACTACTACCGATCCGCTGACTTACAATCAGCAAGGAACACATACTATCACTTGGACATACAACGATGGCAATGGTAATACCGAAACCCAGACGCAGAAAGTCATCGTTGAAGATACGCAAGCACCAACCGCCCTTTGCCAAAACATCAGCGTACAACTAAACGCTAATGGAGAAGCTAGTATCACCGCTGAGCAAATCGATAACGGCAGTTCCGA
>JBGCES010000096.1:0-11160 GCA_045106545.1 Saprospiraceae bacterium | reverse complement strand
GGGTGGGTTTTGAGACTGATATAATGTGGTTCTTAAGTTAGACCTATCCGCACGGATATCTATATGATAATGTACATCAATAAAAAAACGAGGCGCGTACGCAGACTCCGCCAATATAATGACGATCCGACGGAGGCGCGGTGGCGGTGGGGGTAAGAAAAGGGTAGTATATATGCGTCTATAAATTCGGCATTGCTCACTTTTCTACAAAAGTGCAGTAAATAAAAATGTATATACGTAAATCGGAATGTGTAGTATAACCTTTAAATCGGTTTAGAAAATTAAAGCAAGTAGATTATTGCTAGAGGAAAGAGCAGATAAAGCTGTGAGAAGAGTAATTTGGATTGCTAAAAGAATCTTAGCTATAAGGGCAATTAAAAAATTTTTTTTTCTGTCAATTGTAATTCTTACGCAAAGATAATAAATTAACTAAATATGTCACTTAAATCTTTTACGAATATGTATTTATTTAGTAAGTGGTCGTTTCTAAGGCGTATGCGGTCAGGTATTTTAATGTACTGATAAAGCAATTATTACCAATAAAAAGCCCAGATTCTTGTTACAGAATCTGGGCAGAACACAAAATAGTTATGATGGTAAATATCTTTAAATAATTATTTTAATCTACATTGTCATGTAAATACGAATTGTCTTTACTAATCTGTGGCTCTTCACCGTCAGTGAGTGACCATTCTGACATTTCACGCTGATCGGATTTGGGTACATTATCCAAATCTACTCCACGGCGCAAGTAAGCAGGTTGGTTTTCTAATTCGATCACCGTCTGCGGATTATTTAGCTTGACGCGCAGGCTGCGTAACCTTTCCCGACGCTTATTTTCTCGTTCTACATGATGGCGAGATTCTTCGCTAATGTCAGTTTTGTCTTCTTCCTTAACGTAAGGCTCGTCGTAAGAATAGCGACTTTTGCGGAAACGCTCAATGCTATCTTTTACATCGTCAAATTCGTAAGTCTGTGCTGCCCGTTTGGGTGGCTCATAACCATACTCGCCGAGGTTTTTTTTTGGAGCAGTAGATTCTTCACCTGGCTCGTCCAGAGAAACAACCACTCTATCTGGCTTCGCATAGGTCTTCGCATCTGAACCTTTGCCGCGTTCAAAACCAGTAGCGATCACGGTTACGCTGATTTTTTCCCCCAAGTCTTCATCAAAACAGTTACCCCAGATCAAGTCTGTACCATAACCCGCTTCTTCCTGAACAAATTCGGTGATTTCAAAAATCTCATCCATTGTCACTTCCTTCGTACCAGAAGTAATATTCAACAGAATGTGCTGCGCACCTTTGATGTCATTGTCTGCTAATAATGGCGAGCTTAATGCCTCATCCACTGCACGCTTAGCGCGATCTTCGCCATCTGCCATTGCTGTACCCATAATCGCAACTCCACTGTCGCGCATTACGGTATTTACATCCTCAAAATCCACGTTGACGTAACCAGGAACGGTAATGATTTCAGCGATACCTTTAGCAGCAGTAGTCAAAATATTATCAGCTTGACCAAAAGCTTGAGTTAAAGATAGATTACCATGAATCTGACGCAACTTATCATTAGAAATAACGATCAAAGTATCAACGTGTTTCTTCAATTCTTCTAATCCACCACTTCCCTGAGTGGTACGACGACGTCCTTCAAATGTAAAGGGCAAGGTAATAATACCTACCGTTAATATATCCATTTCTTGCGCTGCCTTAGCAATGATCGGCGCAGCACCTGTTCCAGTACCACCGCCCATACCCGCAGTAATGAATAACATTTTGCAATTATCCGTTAGGTAAGCTTTTACTTCTTCGATACTTTCTTCACAAGCCAGTTTACCAATATTGGGTTTAGAACCTGCACCACGACCTTCAGTTAGCGTGGGTCCGAGTTGCAATTTAGTAGGAACAGGGCTCATTTCCATCGCTTGTGCATCAGTATTGCAAATCGCAAAATCGACGCCTACGATCCCCTGACTAAACATGTGATTCACTGCATTGCTACCGCCACCGCCTACACCGATTACCTTAATAATCGGCTTTTCATCTTTTAATAAATCGAATATCATATCTCAGATTTTACAGAACAGCTTCGAAAAAACATTATTGGTGTTGAGTTCATAGAAGGAAGTCTGTTCTTGATTTTTTTTAATTTTTTAAAATTCCGCATCTGGGTCTGATTCAAACCATCGCTTAGTACGTTCAAAAATATTGTCAAACCAAGTTCCATTGCCATTATCACTAAAAGATTGTTGCGGTGCAACTGCTGCTGCAGTAGCAGCGACTGGCGCAACAGGAATTTCAGCAACAGGTGCAGCTTGCACTTTTGCTTGTGGTTTTGGTTTGTCAATCACGATGCGACCGTTTTCAATATCATCAATTCCTTTCAGAATCAAACCGATAGCGGTTGCATAAATAGGACTACTAACCTCTTCACTATATCCATGGGCGAGTTGCTCAACGGGGCGACCAATTCGAGTACTATACCCCGTATGCATTTCTGCCAAGGTATTAATATGACTCAATAGTGCGCCTCCACCTGATAGCACGATGCCACCAATCAGCTTACGCTCAAAACCTGAACGACGGATTTCCCACAACACATAATCTAAAATCTCCTCTACCCGTGCTTGAATCACCCGCGCCAAATTCTTTTCCGAAATTTCTTTTGGCTCACGTCCTTTCAAACCAGGGATAGTGATAATACGGTTGTCATATACTTCGACCGCTTGCGCCGAGCCGAATTTAATTTTTAATTTTTCTGCTTGCTGCGTCATCACGGTACAGCCTTCTTTAATGTCCGCAGTAATGACGTTTCCTCCAAATGGAATCACCGCCGTATGGCGAATAATACCTTCTTGGAAAATTGTAATATCAGTCGTACCACCACCGATATCTACCAATGCAACTCCTGCTTCTTTTTCTTCCTCACTCAACACTGCTGCTGCCGAAGCGATTGGCTCAAGGGTCATACTCGCTACCCGATAACCTGCGCGTTGTACACAACGGTAGATGTTATTGGATGCCGTAATTTGCCCCGTAATAATATGGAAATTCGCTTCCAAACGGATACCAGACATACCAATCGGATCGGTAATGCCTTGCTCGTTGTCAACGGTATATTCTTGTGGAATAACGTGGAGAATCTTGTCGCCTGGTGGGAGCACCAATTTAAACATATCGTTGATTAGTCGATCAATATCATCGTAACCAATCTCCGTGTGATCGTTATCGCGGGTCAGAATACCTCGGTGTTGTAGGCTCTTGATGTGTTGCCCTGCGATACCAACGTGGACGACTTCCACTTTTTGGTCGATACGGCGTTCGACGATCGAAACCGCATCTTTGATTGCTTTCACGGTTTTCTCGATATTGGAAACGACTCCGCGTAATACGCCAATTGAGTCAACTTTTCCAACTGCTAAAATTTCGAGTTTGTCGTGTTCATTTTTACGCCCAGCGATGGCGCAAACTTTGGTCGTGCCAATGTCCACGGCGACGACGATGTCGTTGTTGTAGTTGTTTTTGGATTCCATCATAACATTCGTTTTTGCAGTTCCTCAGTGTAAAAAGGGTTTAAAAAAATTGAATTGTTTAACTGTTGAACTGTTTAATAAGTCGAACTAAAAGCTAAGTTATTAGGCGGAATTAGACATAAGTTATTTTTTTTAGATTTTCCAAAATCACCACGTAACTTCCTTTCAGTCAGTTACTTAGCTGATTTCAGCAAATCAAAATAACTTATATCTAATTTTTATCCGCCACTTATTTAAAAATAAAGCTATCATACTCAGATTGAAGAAAAATCAATCGTTCAGTTCTGGTTAAAACTATTATTTCGTGTTATTTTATTAATAGTCAAAGGTGCTGAGTTAATGAAGGACAGTGCCGTCTGTCGTCAACCTTCTACCGTCAACCGTAAATTTTTATTTTCTACCAATTACCTGCCCCGCGTAACGCACATCCAGCGTTTTATACTTACTCCAACCAACTTGATTCATCCCTTCTTCATAAAATACTTGCAATCGCCACAGCTTTTCCTCCAAGTCGTTAAATTTTCCAAGTTGGATTTTTTGGCGACCTACTTTTGGAATAAGCGTTACCTCGCCATTGTTACTAACGTGAATTTGCTCAATCAAAGCATTATAGAAATCATTAGCAAGCAATAAATTGGTCAAGTCAAAAACGTCTTTGAGCGTATGCTTTTTTCGTTTTAGAAAATTAGGATCGTGGGGTGGAATATTTCCAGTTGCCACTATCACTCTTGCCGTAAAATTGGTAGACAAAGGCATCTTTTTGCCTTCTATATCTAGATAATAATTCAAATTGTTCTTATCAATAATGCGTAAAATCGGTTCTCGCTGCTCTGCGTAGATATGAATTTGATTATTCGCATTGATATATACTTCTGCATCTTCAATAAAGGGATCCGCTTCTAAAACGCGTTCCACTCGCTCTACATCAACTTCAACCAACGGAACTGCCAGCAAATTATAAGTAAAACTTTTCTTAATCGTTTTAAAAATATTGCCTTCGTTGATTAAGCTATTGCCATCGGGTAACGGCTTAATTTCTGTAATAATTTCTGTCGCTTTGCTTTCCTTCTTTTGGGATACGACCGACATCATGAACATTACTGCCGCAAAAACAACGACCAACCATCCGCCAATGCGAAGGGTTTTGAGCAAGTCTTGTTGTTGTTTGCGCGAAATCGCCAATAGAAAAATGGTTTAAAAAGTTGTTCAAATAGCGATTCGGCTTTTAAACTGCTTTTATATTAAAATCTAAAACAATTATTAAAATTTTAAATTTGTATTAAGCTAATTACCAAATCTGTACCAATATTTAATTTTTAACTATATAAATTTGTTTAATTACCTGTTTTTACATTTCCTTCGCCTACTAGCTTTAGAACTTCTTTAGCAATGTCCTTTCCTGCATTTGGTCTGGCTAATGCCTTAATATTCTGAGCAAGCAATTTTTGTAACCCTACATCGCTTAATACTTCCAATGCTTTTTTAATAATCAGCGACTTTGCATCCGCATCTTTGACTAAAATGGCTGCATCTTCTTCGACCAAAGAATTCGCATTTGCCGTCTGGTGATCTTCTGCCACATTAGGCGATGGAATCAAGATTGCGGGTTTACCAACTATGCACAATTCACTAATCGTCAACGCTCCTGCCCTGCCAATAATCACATCTGCCATCGCATAAGCTAAGTCCATCCGATCAACAAATTGGACAACTTCTACATTTGGCAACTTAGCAGTATCGGAATTTTTAAACTCGTCAATGTATAGCTTACCCGCCTGCCAAAGTATTTGCACATTCGGATTGTCTGCAATGAGTTGCGTATTAGCTGCCACTGCATCATTGATACTTCGTGCTCCTAAACTTCCTCCAAAAATGAAGATCGTTTGCTGATTAGAAGTTGCACCGAAAAAATGTTTCTGTCCAGCTGCCTGAGTCGCTTCCATATTCCGAATATCGGAACGAACTGGATTACCTGTCAGCACAATTTTTTCTTTTGGAAAAAACCGTTCAACGTTTGTGTACGCAGCACAGATTTTAGAAACCTTTTTTGCTAACAAACGATTGGTTACGCCTGGATAACTATTCTGTTCCTGAATCAAAGTTGGAATACCGCTGCGGGTTGCCATTTCTAAAGTAGGCCCACTCGCGTAGCCGCCTACTCCGATTACTACATCTGGACGAAACTGGCGAATAATACTTGATGCTTTCCAAAGACTATGTAGAAGTTTAAACGGAAAACTCAAATTGCGCAAGGACAACTTGCGTTGAAAACCGCTAATCCACAAACCTTTGATGGGGTATCCCGCTTTCGGGACTTTCTCCATTTCAATTTTCCCCTCCGCGCCTACGAACAAAATTTCTGTATCGGGACGCTGTTTTTTTATTTCATTGGCAATGGCAATCGCTGGAAAAACGTGTCCACCTGTGCCGCCGCCTGAGATAATTACTTTCATATTGGAGCACAGACATTTTTGTCTGTGTTTTTTAATATTAAAAATTAACTCGCTCACGCATCGTCTCTGACATGCGTGTTATTCAACTGAGCTTTGACAGACAGGAGTGTCTGTCCTCCAATTACTCTACCGCCTCAATATATTTACTTACACTCAAAATCATTCCTAGCGCAACACTCGTGAACAATAGTGATGTCCCCCCCATACTAATCATCGGTAAAGTCAATCCCGTCACGGGAACTAAATGCACTGCCACCGCAATATTCGCCATCGCCTGTAATACTAGAATCAAACTCATCCCAACCGCCAACATTGCACCAAAAGATTTAGAACTTTTGGTAACTAAGCGCGTCACGCGGAAGAATAAAAAGACGTATAAACAAATAATAATAAAACCGCCAATCATTCCGTATTCTTCACAAATAATCGAATAAATGAAATCCGAATAAGGTGAAGGCAGGAAGTTGCGTTGAATACTATTTCCTGGTCCCATACCGAAAAATTCTCCGTTTGCAATTGCTATTTTCGATAATTGTACTTGATAACCACCTTCGGGTTGTTCGATAAAGTCACGTACCCGCTGCACCCAAGTTTCGACCCGAACAACATCTGATCCATTGGGTAAAAATTCGGATAGAATAATCAGTCCTGCAAAAACTACAATTCCTAAAAGAAATAGCAATCCAATGTATTGTGTTGCTACCCGTCCGATAAACATCATCAACATACAAGTAAAAAACAACAACATCGCAGTAGATAAATCGGCAGGAGCAATCAATCCGCAGATAATTAATACTGGAACGATGATAGGCAAAAAGGCATTTTGAAAATCCTTAATGTAATCTTTGTGTCGCGTGATTTCCCGTGCGACCAGCGTTATCAAAGCGATTTTAGCAAAATCGGATGTCTGGAACGTTATCCCGACAAAAGGCACTTCAATCCATCGCCGTGCATCATTAATGTCCGCTCCCATAACAATGGTATAGAACAATAGCGGCACTGCGATAAACATCAAATACGGCGCGACTTGTTTGTAGCGCGTATAGTGCATCATGTAACACAAATAGGTAAGAAATAATCCTCCCGTTAGTATCACAACGTGTTTTAATAAAAAGAACTCCGTATTACCTCCTGCTCGCTTGTACGCTAACGTGCCCGTAGAACTATAAACGGATAAAATGGAGAAGATAGCCAGCAAAACAATAATTGCCCAAATGGCGCGATCTCCTCTTAGTTCGGCGTATATTCTAGTTCCAATAGACAAATCGGTAAAGTTTTTTAGTTAGTAATTTTTAGTCAAGTAGTCATTGAAAGACTATTTCTAAAAATTACCGCTGATTGAAAATTCATTCAACCACAATACAGCAGCTAACGCGTGAATTGCGGTAACCGTAATTCATACGTTATCAGTAAGTCATTGTTGCTATTCATTTGCTGAATAGGTCAGGATAGATAAAATAAGACATGGCGTATAGCCAACGTTTAGGTTGCTATACTTTTTTCTAAGTGGTAGGCAAAACAAAGGAAATGTAAAATTATAAATGTAAAAGTGAACAAGCGTTCTCGACCTTTTACATTTTTCATTTAGCCTTTTACATTTTACATTAAATCCTCCGCCCGTCCCTCAACGATTGGAAGTTTGTTTTGCAAGTAAGAGAAGAGAAGGGTGATAAAAGCAGCTTCCGAATGTCCACTACTTTTACCACCACATGGTTTTCTCTCTTTTTTTCAATTTAAAAAATGTATGTCTGTCTAATGGAGTGAAATCAGTTGATTTTATTAATTGGGTTGATTAAGTTGATTCTGCTGAGAACTAACTTAATTAACCAATGAATTCGATTAACTTATTCCACTACCTAATTTTCAACGTAATAATCGTCAATACCGCCAAGAGGATTCCCACAATCCAGAAACGGGTAACGATTTTGACTTCCGACATCCCCAATTTTTGATAATGGTGATGTAAAGGAGCCATTTTAAAGATTCTACGACCTTCGCCGTATTTATTTCTCGTGTACTTAAAATATAAAACTTGTAAAGTCACCGATAAATTTTCAGCAACAAAAATTCCACATAAAATCGGAATCAATAATTCTTTTCTAATCAAAATTGCCAAAACGGCAATCATACTACCGAGCGTCAAACTGCCCGTATCGCCCATAAAAATGGAAGCGGGATAACCATTGTGCCACAAAAATCCAATACACGCGCCCATAAAACAAGCGGAAAAAATAACGAGTTCTGCCGTGCCTGGTAGATATAAAATATTCAAATAATCAGCAGCTACGGTGTTACTGGAAACATAAGCGAGTACACCTAATGTCAAACCAATAATCCCCGATACACCCGTCGCTAATCCATCCAACCCATCGGTCAGATTTGCCGCATTGGAAACTGCGGTTACGACTAAAATCACGAAGGGAACGAAAATGATCCAAACGAATTTGGAAGCATTATCTCCTAAGAAAAACAACATTTTGGAATAATCCATTTCGTTGTTTTTAAGAAACGGTACATTAGTTATCGGTGCTTTCACGTAAACTAATTCCGTTGTTTTTGCCTTGTCGCGGCTATCGTAAATCTGATCAGTCGTAATTTCATAATTATTGGCGACTGCTACACTTTTCTCCATGCGCACGACAACATCGTCATTGAATAACATGACTACACTTACAATCAATCCGAGCATAACTTGCCCGAGAATTTTAAATTTTCCACTGAGTCCTTTCTTGTTTTTACGGAATACCTTAATGTAATCGTCCGTAAAACCAATCACGCCCATCCAAATCGTCGCCAGTAGCATTAACAGTGTATAGATATTATCTAATCGAGCTACTAATAGCAGTGGAATAACAATTGCCATGATGATAATAATACCACCCATGGTAGGCGTTCCTTCTTTTTCCTTCTGCCCCGCCAGTCCTAAGTCTCGTACAGTTTCTCCTACCTGCTTGCGGCGGAGATAGTTAATGATTTTTCCACCAAAAACGAGCGAAATGAGCAGTGAAATAATAACTGCAATCGCTGCGCGGAAGGTGATAAATTCAAATAACCGTAACCACGATATGTCAAAATGTTCTTTTAAATAAGCTGCTAAATGATACAGCATTGTACTTGTTGTTTAGGTCGATTTCGTTCGTATGTTTGTGTAATTTTCCTCATCGGAGGACAGACATTCCTGTCTGTCGTATATCTACTTTTGACAGACAAAATATCTGTCATATTTATTCTACACGTCCGTTTTGACAGACAAGAGTGTCTGTCCTCCCAGCAATCTCAGAAAACAGCGGGCGACAATCGCCCGCTGCCCTGTACAATCAATCTGAGAATGATAATTAGCGAAATAATAGTTCCCTCTACTATCACCACTAATTATATTAGGACGAAATAATTTTTTTAAGAGGTCAGAAGACAGATGCCCTTCTGACAATGAAATGGTCTGACAGCACAGCGTTCTGTCTTCTGTCCTCTCTTTCTTTACCATTCCTCGCGCAATACCTTTTTATCATCAAAATCATGTTTCACGCCTTTAATTTCCTGATATTTTTCGTGTCCTTTGCCTGCAATTAGAATAATATCTTCTGCTTGCGCTAAACGACAAGCGGTGCGAATCGCTTGTCGCCGATTGGTGATGCTCAACGTTTTTTGTTGCGCATAAACTGGAATTCCAGCTTCCATATCAGCGATAATCGCATCAGGATCTTCCGTGCGTGGATTATCGGAAGTTAAAATGATTTGGTCGCTATAATTACAAGCGACTTTAGTCATCTGGGGGCGTTTCGCTTTATCGCGATCTCCTCCACAACCGACTACGGTAATGACTTTGGTATTGCCACGTTTCAATTTTTCAATAGTACCTAATACTTTTTCGAGCGCGTCGGGCGTGTGGGCATAATCCACAATACCAACGATACCGCGTTCGGGATGTATTTGATAATCAAACCGCCCTTCGGCGGATTGTAAACGGCTAATTGCCGTCAATATTTCTACTTTATCTTGCTCTAGCAAAGTTGCTACAGCATAGATAGCGAGTAGGTTATAAGCATTAAATTCGCCAATCAAACGGGTAAAAACTTCATTACTATTTATTTCTAGCAATAAACCCGTTAGCAAATTTTCAATGATTTTTACTTTAAAAGTAGCAGGTCGTCGGAGACTATAATAATAGCGCTTTGCTCGACTATTTTGCAGCATCACTTCGCCCCTACGGTCATCTAAATTGCTTAACGCAAATGCCGTTTTCGGTAAATCATCAAAAAACTGCTTCTTAGCTTCGATATATGCTTTGAAGGTTTTATGATAGTCCAGATGATCATGCGTGATGTTCGTAAAAACACCTCCTGCAAATGCTAAACCTGCAATTCTGCGCTGATGTACTGCATGTGAACTGACTTCCATAAAGGCATAACTACAACCCGCAGCTACCATTTCCGCTAAAGCGGCATTGATGGCAACGGAGTCAGGAGTCGTATGCGTGGAAGGCAATACCTCGCGACCAATTTTATTTTCAATAGTAGATAATAGACCAACTTTATAGCCTAAATCGGTAAACAACTCGTGTAAAAGTGTTACCGTAGTTGTTTTTCCATTTGTCCCCGTCACTCCAATTAGCTGTAATTCTTTGGATGGATGTCCATAAAAATTTGCTGCCATTTGCCCCATTGTTTCGGCACTATTCGTTACTTGTAAATAAGTAACTTTATCCGAAAAATCTGCTGGTAAAACCTCGCAAACGATAGTTCTAGCTCCTTTTGTAATCGCGGTATCTATATACTGATGTCCATCTACTTGTGTACCGATAATGGCAACAAAAACATCATCAGTTTGAACCTGGCGACTGTCAAAAGTGATTTGGTTAATTTGCTTTTCAATGCTACCAGTAGTAGCTCGAATCGCGGTGTTTTTCAGTATGTCTGTTAAATTATGCACGAGGTCTTACCAGCTTATAAAATGGGTTGAATGATTATTGAAATTAATTTGTATGAAACATACAATTCAACAAAAAATCGATTCAACAAAAAAATTCTACGCGCTTTCACGTAGATGATCTAATCAGTGTCTCATTAAAATGAGGGGTAACTTGGAGCACAGGTTTTTCAACTGAAACTCCATGCTGTTTGTCGTAATTCACAAATAAAAATATCTGTGCTGCATTAAAAAAGAAAAGAAGAAAAA
>JBGCES010000959.1:0-2462 GCA_045106545.1 Saprospiraceae bacterium | reverse complement strand
TCCAACGCCTGTTCCGACACCACTGGAATGCGTTGCAACTGCGGATAACGTTCCACCATGGGCTGTATGTTGTCGCTATTTTCTGCTTTTGAAATCAACGGTAACTGGATAATTCGATTGAGCGTATTCACCACAAAAGTTGCTCGCCGATAGAAGAGCATAGAATCGCGCAAATTCAAAGAATCAGCAATTTCTAAAGCGGGTAAAGTGGGAATTTCACGTAACGTCAAATCGGTAAATTGTGCCAATGCGCTGGGGTTAAATGCGCCTAAATCTTGCACGCTACTTAGCTGTTGCTGAAGTAAACCGAGAAACATTGGACGTTGAATCGGATTATTTAACACTGAGTCTAATGTGCTGACTTCCAACCATTTATTATCTTTTTCGTTTTGATTATTGCGTAGGTTGTACAACAAATAAGTCGTCGCTTCCGTCATTTGCAAAACGGGTTTAGCGTTATCACGTTTGCGGCGGTCGAGGGGCGCAAATTGATTTTCTAAATCTCTTTTGATAGATTGTAGTTTGGTAACTTGAGTAGCAAATGCAGCAATTTTCGGACGCAAGTAATTATACGAACTTTCCACTTTTTTACTTGCTAAATACTCCCGCGCAGGACTATCTACTAACGTGTTTTCAAAAGCAGTATATAACTCATTATCCAATTTAAAAAGACGCGTTTCTACAGCATTAAGTAAATTGCGCTTATCACGTAAATTAGCTAAATCAAGGTTGAACGAATCAATCGTGTTTCTGCTCGAATTAATGTTTTCAATATTAGCAAAAGCTGCTTCATTAACGACTTGTGCGAGTACCGAAAAAGCGAGTTGTCGCTGCTGTGAAATAGAATCTTGCCAGAAGGTTTTATTAGCTAAAATTGCCGCTTGTAAATCTGTCCGTTGGGTCTCCACCGCCGCTACTTCTGCGGCAAAAGTTCCTTCCGTATCTACTTGAATGCGCCACGCATCCACGTCGTCGCGATAGCGTTGCAGAGCGTCTAACCAATCCGTTAATAAATCGGTTAATGTTTGCTCGTTGTACCAAGTACCGTCGAGTTTTTCAACTAATTCTAAACCCGCTGCCCGCAGTTCATCTGCTGAATAATTTTTACTAAAAAAGCGATCAAAATCTGCGAGTGAATTGTAGCTTTTTAACTGTTCCACATCAAATGCGCCCGCGACAAGTTGCGGTAATAAATTGAGTGAGAAAGGCGATTCGGAATTAATACCTAAAATAGTCGCTACATTATTTTTTTCTTCTTTCAAATAGTCACTCGCCAATGGATAATCATCGACATCAAAATCAAGTTCTACTTCCTCCGTGATTTCGTCAATCTCAAATTCTGCGTCATTGAATTCTACATAAATTTGCTTCAATTGAGTGATTAACTGCTCAGATTCGGTGACCAACTGCATATAATCTGCTGATGCTGCGCCTTTTTCTACCAATTCTACATTTACGCGCTTCACTGCTTCTTCGTAACTGTCATATAAATAACGATGCGTCAGTGGCAAAATTTCTTCCATCCCGTAGTCGCGTTGCGCCAAGCCAAACATGGAATAAATCACCAAAAAGTTGTACATCACTGGCTCGCTTTGCAGCTTTTTAAAATAGTCATCTGTCAACATTAAGAGTGGCAAACGGACGCTAAATTTTTGAATATCTTCATAAAAAGCATTGCGTAACCGCCGTAAAAAAGACTCGGAATAAGTAAAATCTTGCTGACCAAATTCAGTTACTACCGTGGGGAATAATCGTTGAAAACGCGGGGTGTCTTCGTTTAATAGTTTATCCAAATAATTGATTAAAACTTCATCCTTCGCGCGATTCAAAATGAATTTAAACAAGCCTTCAATCACCGCTGCCTGCGAAGTCAATAATCCATTAGAAACATTCTGATTGACGCCTTCGGACACCTGCGTTAATTGCTGTTCCTGTGTCAAAGGTGGCAAGGCATATTTTTCAATCGTCTGCGGAATAGCGAGATAATCTACGGGCGAAACGGGCGTATCCGATTTTAAAATATTCAACATTTGCTGTCGCTGTCCGCCCTGAATCTGTCGCTGTTTAGCCGCTACTTTTTCCTGGATTAATAACCATAAGGTATCCGAAAATTGTAACTCTTCGAGGTCGATTAATCCCGATAATTCGGTGTTGTTTTGGTAATCGGCGATTAATCGCTGTTCATCTACGCGTTTGCCTTTTTCTAATAATGGGCGGTCGTAAACATCTAAAATTGCCAAGACGTTAGCGGCTGCTTCGGCGAGGATTTCAGGCTGATTGCTTAAGGTGTCTTGTTGTAATATTTCTAGGCTTTCGGTGAGGGTTTGGACGTCGTCGTAGAGGGTTTGAGCAGATGTTTTTATACTAAATAAAACAGTAAAACATAAACATAAAAAACTGACTATCAACAAATTGTGATTAAAATAAATTAGGGTACCATTCCCCCTTTGAAGGGGGCTAGG
>JBGCES010000958.1:0-2463 GCA_045106545.1 Saprospiraceae bacterium | reverse complement strand
TTTGCAGGAAGCTAGTAAGATGGCATTGGAGTTAGATTACAAATTGGGTATCGCTACCAGTGAAGATGTCTATGGTAAAATATTCGCTGCTAAGAATGACTATACCAATGCGATGAAGCGCTTTGTAGAAGCGTTGCGGATTCGCAATGAAGTCGGTGATAGAAAAGCAATTGCTACTTCCAAAAGCAATATCGGATCTATCTTTTTACTGCAAGAAGATTATAATTCTGCCGAAGAAAATTTAGCCAAAGCGTTAGAAATTTTTAATGAATTAAAAGATAACGGAGGAGCAGCAAATGCTCATTATCAGTTGGGTTCGGTGTATCTAGCCAAGGAAATTTATGGCAAAGCAAAAGAACATTATCGCGCAGCCATGGAATTAAAACTTGCAGCAGAGGAAGTAGAAGATGCCGCCGCAATTGCGAATAAAATCGGAAATATTTCGCGCGATCTTGGTGATTATGAAGGTGCGATGACCAATTATCAAATGTCACTCAATCTACACGGAGCAGTGGAAAACCTTCCTAAAATAGCGGAAGATTATACCAATATGACGCGCACTTATCTTGCGCAACGCTATTATGAAGAAGCGGAAGAATCCAATCAGATTGCTTACGATATTCGCAGCGACCTGCAAGACAAAGCAGGATTAGCTGAGACTTACAAAAATTTTGGCTTGATCTACGCTGGTTTTAAACAACCTCCAAAAGCCAATGAAAATCTAGCACAATCGATTGCTTTGCTCAAAGAAATTCCACTTTCTGCAATTGTTCCTAAAACTTATCAGGAAGTAGCGGAGGCTTACCGCCAACTAGGAAGCTATGATCAAGCCTACCGTAATCAAGTCATTTATTCCAAAAAACGGGCAGAATGGCTCAATGAAGAAAAAGGGAAGGCATTATTAGATTTGACCACCAAGTACGAATCTGAATTTGCTGCTGAGCAGCAACAGGCACAAATTGAGAAATTAGAAATTGAACAAGCTAACGCTGCCCAATTTCGGATTGTTCTCTTGGCAATTATTGGTTTGATTGGTTTATTATTGGCGAATGTGCTATTTAATTATCGCCGCAAGAAAAAGGATAATGAACTGCTCACCTTAAAGAATACTGAAATTCAACATCAGAAAAGTGAGATCGAGCAAAAGAGCATGGAATTGGAAGAGAAAAATGCGAGTTTGGATGTACTCAACCAGCGTTTGGTACACGAAATGGCAGAACGCGAAAGCATTGAGCAGTCTTCTTTTGCCCGTGATCGTTTCTTAGCGACAATGTCCCACGAGATGCGTACCCCAATGAACATTATTATTGGCTTAACGCATTTACTACTGGAAGAAAACCCACGCCCAGATCAAGTAGAACACCTGCGTACTTTACAGTTTTCATCTAATAATTTAGTCGTTTTCATCAACGATATTTTAGATTTCTCAAAAATTGAAGCAGGTAAACTTACCTTGGAAAGTCGCGAATTTAAACTACAAAAAATGCTCGCGGATATAAAAATGCGTTTTGAGCAACCTATTCAGGAGAAAGGCAATCAAGTTCGGTTTGAATACGATAATAAACTGCCAGAAACACTCGTAGGTGATCCAATTCGCTTGAATCAAATCATGACCAATCTGGTCACCACCGCGAATAATTACACCACTGGAGGTAATATTGAGGTAGGCATTAAACTACACGAATTACATAAGGATGAAGCCACTTTGCTACTTACGGTAAAGGACAACGGAACGGGGATTGAGCCAGAAAAAATTACCGAAATGTTCCGCAAGCACGATAATCAGACGGGCGAGGATATTTTTGAACGTTACTCTAGTTCCGATTTAGCTTTAGCGATTACCAAACGCTTAGTCGATTTACAAAATGGTCAGATTATCGTTACCAATAACAATGGACAAGGCAATTCATTTACGGTTCACTTACCATTCAAAGTTGCTGCTAATAAAGTAAAATCACTATCCAAAGAACAGAAAAAGGTTTCTTATTCTAACTTGGCAGGATACCGCGTTTTAGTAGCAGAGGATAATAAAATCAATCAGTTAGTAGTCGCCAAAATGTTACGCAAACTAGGCATGGAGGTCATTACAGCCGATAATGGATTAGAAGCTTTGGATGCTTTTAGTCAGTCCAACTTTGACTTAATTCTAATGGATATTCAAATGCCAAAAATGGACGGCTACCGAACGACCGCAGAGATTCGAAAAATGCCCGACCCACAAAAACGAGACATTCCAATTATCGCCTTGACCGCTTCGGCATTCCTTACGGAAAAAGAAAAAGCTAAGTTGTTTGGAATGAATGACCACGTTGGTAAACCGTTCGGACCAGAAGATTTATTAGAAAAAATCAGCGCTTGTTTGAGCATTTATAAACCCGTCTGATCGATTCGCTGCGAGCTAAAAATTTAGCAAGCTAAAAATGCGCTAATGACATAAATGTTGTTAGCGCATTTTTTATTACC